>JAENYQ010000054.1 GCA_016841675.1 Desulfotomaculum sp. | reverse complement strand
CTTCGCCCCCACCTTCGCAGCAAGTTCCTGCTCAAACTCATTAACGTTCTCCCCAAGAGGTGCAATCCAGTTAGTATCAAAAGCTTCCTTTATATATTGCATTTCATAACCCTCATCACTCATGTGGGGTGAAGAGAGATAGATTTTTTTATGCATATCCAAGTCATCCTTCCAGTTTTCTTTAGTAGGTTGGTACTTAGCTGAAATATCAATTTTTCTGCTATTCAACTAACTACTAACCCACTAAAACCCCTTCAATCTATCCAGCATTCTCACTTCCGAATTACCATTCAATCACCAATTTTTTCCTCACACCTAAAGAAAATTTTATTCATCAGCTACAGGTAAGGCTTAATACCATCATCATCGCTACTATCCTCTTCACTGCCATCATCTACAGAATGAACAATACATACAACCTTCTCATTCCTATATCTAATGTCATCGCCTTCAGAACAAATATCCTGCCCATATTTTTGCAAATGATTAATAAAACTAGCCTCTGAGTGCTTGATATTTTCTAAACTCAAATGTGCCTCATACGTTTTCTCCAACTGTAAACAGTTATAATCACAGACCACTCTTTGTACCTCGTTTTTGAGAATACCCCTAAATAACGGAACTGCAATTGCAGTTAAAATGGTTATTATAGCAAACACAACTATAATCTCTATTAAGCTAAATCCACTATTATATTTTTTGGAATTAACACGCGTGCCCATTACAAAATTAACCCCTTAAACTAAAAAGGACTCCACCGATTTATTCATCCAAACCGATGTGTCCGCATCTATATAAATACATAAATTGTAAATCTAACTCGTCAGCTAGCAACCCCACTACACATAACGTAACTCCCACCATTCTGTAAATTACTTTTTTTATTAGTTCGCCAAAATAAAAACAATTCCTGCATAAAAATCTAAAAAAATTAATTTTTTTTAAAAAATTTTTCATTTTAACCAAAACCGATACAGAACCCGGGGTTCTTTCACCATATCCGCCTTCGCAGCCAATTCAAGTATGGCTTCCTGGGAGGTTGAAGCATAACGCCTGGTGGTGGAAATGTGATCATGGCCCAACACCTCCTGCACCTTGTCCAAGGCCACTCCTTTTTGCAGCATCTGTGTGGCCACAGTGTGCCGGCAGCGGTGCGGGTAAAAATCTAACCCCGTTTGACTCTTGCACTTCTTTGACCAAATACCATATTGGTTGCTGCTTACTTTTAACAGAGGCGCTTGGGTAGGCCGTTCTTTCTTTAGCTTCACCAACTGTCTGGCCACTTCAGCATCCATTACCGGAACATATCTTTCCTTATTGCCTTTGCCATGCCTGACACGAATTATATAGCCGCTGTTTTCCAGTCTAATTAGATCATTACACTTCATATCAACAACTTCGCTTAGCCGCATTCCGGTAGCCAGCATGGTTCGGAACCCCAGAGCAACTTGAGCGGGTATGTTAGTCAACCAGTCATTGAACACTTCGAGTTCCTTGGCGGTCATAAACCTTGGCAAGGCTTGCCCTTCCTTAACCCGCAGCCTTCGTGTAATTATGGGGTTAACGGTGATTTCACCTTCCTCAATAAGGTAGTTATAGAAACCTTTTAAAATAGATAAAGCCTTATTAGTTGTACTGCGTTGCAGGCCTATTTCTATGGTATGATTTCTATACATCCTGGCCTGAGAGGGGGTAAGGGTCAGGAAATCCAGGTTATTAGACTCAATAAAGGATGCATATTGTTTAAGATGATATTTGTAGCTTTTTATTGTTTGCTTTGGACTACCTTGCATTCTTAAGTCTGTTAAATGTTTGTTTATTTGTTCTCTTAATTTTGATTCCATTGTTTTCATCCTAACAGACCTTTATATATTTATACATTTACTCTTTATAAGCGGCCCGCTTTAACCCTATCCGCCTTGGCGGCCAATTTCAGTATCGCTTCCTGAGCCGTTTTAGCATAATGCAATGCCTGATGCTTGAAATCCTCTGGTGACCCAACACATCTTGCACCTTATCGAGGGCAATTCCTTTTTGCAGCAACTGGGTGCCTACCGTATGTCGACAGCGATGGGGGTGAAATGCCAGGCCGGTTTCTTTTTTACATTTGGCGGACCATTGACAACTCCCGCGGCTAAAGCCGATGGGATTCTTGGGTGATTAAACCGAAGTGCATTTCTGCTATCGGAGTATGACCCCAAGTTCGGGGCTGTGCCATCAGCCCGTCCCAGACCAGAGCATATTAGCTGTCTAGGCTGATAGACTGTTACCATCTATCATAGTTGCAGAAATTATATTAATCGCACCCAACCTGTCCCGGTGGGTTTTATATCCGCAACCGCATTTGTATTTTCTATCATTGGCTTTATTAAGTTCTCCGCATACAGAGCATTTTTGACTTGTATATTTAGGGTTGACGTACTCAACCTTGATCCCTGCTAATAATGACTTGTATTCGATATATTGAGCCAAGCGATAGAAACTCCAAGTATGCAAATTTTTCTCGTTTTTACGGCTTGTTCTTGCCGTCTGACGGATACCAGAAAGTTGCTCTAAGCGAATTATTGCAACATTGTTCTCTTTAGCAAAATTAACGACTTGTCGGCTGATTTTATGGTCTTGGTCTTTCATCCAGCGTTGCTCTTTGTCGTGCCTTTTACGGATAGCAGCCAGTTTTTTAAGTTTGCCAAGCTTCCTACGGACTGACCTGTGTTTTCGCTTAATGAATTTGTTTTGTATGCCATTGCCAAAAAATTTGGTTTTGCCAGATTCAGTTGCAACTACAGCAGGAACTTTGAGCCCTAAATCTACCCCCATAATCTTATCGGCTTTATTAGGTTGTTCAGTAGCTTCGACAGCAATTTGAGCGATATATTTACCTGACTTTTGCGTTATTCTAAGGCTGCCGAGTTTACCGATCAGCCGTTCCTGTTGGTAGTTCGTTAGGATAGCTTCAATTTCAAGACGCTGTGATTTGCTACCCATAATCACAGGAAACGAGAGGACATTACCTTTAAGCGAATAATTCTGGTTATTCCAAATAACTACAGGTTTTTTGAGCGTAGGAACTTTAATTTCTTTTTGTTCTTCGGGTTTTAACTTGGCACTTGCTTTGACAGCTTTTTTGAACTTCGCGAAAATACTCTTTGCATCTCGAATTGCCTGATTTTTAACAGCACTGGGTAGGTTTGCTGCTACGTTTTTACTTGAATATTTAAGATGTGCGTTTGCTGAAACGAAGTCGGAAACAATCTGATTGACCAAGCGAATGTACTCTGACATTACAGCTTTAAGCAGTTTGGACTGTTCTTTTTTTGGCTGTAGCTTGATTTTCACGGTGATTTGCATTTTCTCACCCCCTCGTTTTTTGTTCGGCTATGTATCGCTGAATAGTTTCACTAGATACATTACCAGCAGTAGAGCAAAAGAAAGAACGAGTCCACAGACTGGGCAAATGCTGCAGGTGCTTAAATTCCTGCCGTAGCTTTCTTGAAGTCACTCCTTTCACTTTTGCCATAATGTCTGATGGACTAATAGAAGGTAGAGCGTTCACGAAAAAATGAACATGGTCTGGCATTATTTCTAATGATACAATCATTAAAGAATGTTCAGCGCATATTTCCTGCAAAATCTCTCTAAACCTTCTATCTACGTCCTTAACTAATACCTTGCGTCTGTAGCGTGGACAAAAAACAAAATGATAGTTGATTAAAGAAACGGTCGTGGTTGTTCGTCGATATTCTTGTCCCATATTGGCATTGTATCAGTTTTACAAGAATACTGCAACAGAATATACAGAGACGAAACGAGAGCCGCCTTCATCCCACGGTTGAAACCATGGGCTTTCGGCTACGTTTCTGTAATATATACCGCCCTAGTTTCTTTAACCTTATCCGCCTTGGCGGCCAGTTCCAGTATCGCTTCCTGCGCCGTTTTAGCATAATGCCTGGTGCTTGAAATACTCTGGTGACCCAACACATCTTGCACCTTATCGAGGGCAATGCCTTTTTGCAGCAACTGGGTGCCTACCGTATGTCGACAGCGGTGGGGATAAAATGCCAGGCCGGTTTCTTTTTTACATTTGGCGGACCAATAATCATATTGCCCGGTAGTGACCCTTATAAGCAAGTCACCCGGCAAACGATATTGTTTTAAAAGCACCAAGCTCCTGGCCACATCAGCATCCATTACCGGCACGTACCGCTCTATATCACCCTTACCATGCCGTACCCTAATTACATAGCCGCCGTTAGGAATTTGCATTAAATCACGGCATGTTACAGCGGTAACTTCACCTAAACGCATACCGGTAGCCAGCATGGTTAGAAAACCGATCGAGACTAATTTGGGTATGGTAGGCAACCACGCTTTAAATATCGCAAGTTCTTTGGCGGTCATAAATTTAGGTAAAGTTTTGGCTTCTTTAACCCTTAAGCGGCGGGTCATAATCGGGTTACCGGTTATGATGCCTTCCTCAATTAGAAAGTCATAGAAACATTTTAAACCCGAGATGGCTTTATTTATGGTCCTGGGCTTGAGGTTGTCTTCGACAATCTGATTCCGATATAACCTGGCCTGCGCAGGGCTAAGGGTAATAAAATCAAGACTATTAGCTTCAATAAAGATGATAAATTTACTTAAGTAATACGAATAACTTTTGATGGTTTGCGCTGAGCCGCCTTGCATTTTTAAATCGGTTAAGTATTCTTTAATTAATACTCTTAGTATTTCATTCATGTCTATTCAACCTTGCTAAGCCCTAACCTAATATTATTGTTATTTAATGGTTTTATAAAAAATTCAACAGGCTTTAGTTATATCCTTCATAATAAGCAAAATAATTGCAAAATTATTGGCTAATATTTGCAAATCATGCTTATCGCTAGCTGCGTTAAACAAATAATCAGCAGAATTGGCATTGATTTCATTTTAGCCTAATGCTACAATGAATCAAGAGGTGGAAATAACTGTATGCGAGTAGAAACTAACGAATGGCTTAGACAATCAGAATACGATTTGGATACGGCTGAAAGTATGTATGCTGCTGGTAGATACATTTATACTATTTTCATGTGCCATCTTGCCGTTGAAAAAGCGTTGAAATCTTTAATTGTCGAGCAAACAGGTAAGGTGCCACCAAAAATCCACAACCTCGTACGCTTAATGAAACAAGGTAATGCTAAATTAACTTATGAGCAGGTAAAATATGTAACGCGCCTAAGTTTGGCTGGAATTGTTACACGTTATCCCGAAGATTTAAGAAGGGCAATTGATGATTACCCCCGCTCAGTCACTCGCGATTACCTTGACCATGCAAAGGATGTGGTTAGATGCCTCAAACAGCAGATCAAGTAAAAAATATTGTTAAGGCATATTTAATGGTTCTTTCAGAAATGGGCATCCATGCTCAAAAGGCATATTTATTTGGCTCTCAGGCCAAAGGTACAGCAGATTCCTATAGCGACATTGACCTCATCATTGTTTCTTCCGCTTTTGTTGACATGCCACTATGGAAAAGGTGGGAAATCCTTGGCAATGCCCTGGCTGAAATCCTGGAACCCATTGAAGCACGGGGTTACACGCCGGAAGAAATTGATTATGCCAAATCCCAAAAAGCCTCTTTTTTACACGAGGTACTTACAGCACCAGAAACTATCGAATACCACCTTTAGTTTGTATGCCTTGTTGGTTAATGCTATGGTACCCCAGCCCGCTCCAATTTTGTTGGATTATATTTAATTCAGGTCGTGTAGTATGGACAACATAAAGCTCTCTTTCCCTGTGTTTTCTGTGCAACTGCAAATATTGCAATAGTGCTTGGTTGTTATCATTGTGGAAAGTGTTAACTACCGTCATTTGGCCAATAATTCTTTTATTATCTTTTGTTCGGGCCTCAATAGCCTCAATAATTACCCATTGGTTAGGGTGAACTTTTTTCACTTCTTCCCACAACATTTTTATCCCCTAGCAAGCCGTTTTATCAAATATCTTATGTATTTACCGCAGCCAGTACCGGTACAACACCCGGCGTTCTTTTAGTTCATCCACTTTGGCTGCTAGTTCGTAGATGGCTTCCGGGGCGGTGCGGGCGTAGCGCCGGGTGGTGGTGATGTCGGCATGGCCCAGCACGTCTTGTACTTTGTCGATGGAAATACCCCTTTGCAGCAGCTGGGTGCCCAGGGTGTGCCGGCAGCGGTGGGAGTGAAAATTTAACCCGGTGGCCAGCCGGCATTTACGGGCCCACCACTTGAAGGCGTGGGTGGTGATGCCAAACAGGGGCTCGTGGTCAGGCCGGTCGTCGGCGTAATTGATTAGCTCGTTAACCACCCCGGAGTTTGTCACCGGAACATATCTTTCTTTGTCCCCTTTGCCGTGGCGCACCCGAAAGATGTAGCCGCCGTTGTCCAGCACGATGATGTCGTTGGGGGTGACCGCGGCCACTTCGCTGACCCGCATGCCGGTGGCCAGCATGGTGCGAAACCCCAGGGCCACATGGCCGGGGATGGTAGCCAGCCAGGCCGCGAATACTTCCAGCTCTTCAGGGGTCATAAAGTCCGGCAGATCTTGGCCTGTTTTAACCCTTAGCCGGCGGGTAACGATGGGGCTGCCCGGCACTTCCCGCTCTTCCACTAAAAAGTCGTAAAAGCTTTTTAGCGCCGCTAAGATGGCATTGATGGTGCGGGGCTTTAAGCCCTGTTCGACCAGGTAATTGCGGAAATTTTTTACTTGTTTGGGGGTAAGTTCGGTATAGATAAGGTTGTTTTCTTCCATATAGGCGATGAATTTATCCAGGTGGTAGCCGTAGTTTTGGAGGGTATGGGCCGAGCTGCCAATCATTTTTAGTTCGGTGAGGTAAGTTTTCACTTGTTTGCGCAACACTGCCGACACCTCATTTATATAATCACGAAGCTATTCTGCCAGTAACTAAACTTGCTGTACTTGCAATCGTTTCAAAATCTTTAGGAGATATGGTTCTTCTTGCTTTATCCACGCAGACAAATTCAAAAAGTTCTTTCGGCTGTTCCCTTTTGATATGTGCAACTGTGATGCTTTTCTTCATAGCATATTCTTCTATCCAGTTTTGCAAGTCTTGAATATATTGCTTTAACAAAATACAGTCAAAATCCTTCCAATTATCATACAATTTCAATTAACAAACTACATCAACCACAAGATATATTTATGGAATTATTTAATAATTTTACCAGCAATTAAATAAATCGAAAAGGAGAACTATTGTTCTATTATGGCTCCTTTGATATAATATAACTAAAATTATTCCTCAGAATACGGAGGAAATTAATCAGGTGAATAGAAAAAAGGTCGATCACGATCGTCTTTTTAAGGAACTATTAGAAACTTTTTTTGCTGAATTCATGCAGCTATTCTATCCTGATGCCAGCCGTGCTATAGACTTGGAACGAATCAAATTTTTAAAACAGGAAATTTTCACTGATGTCACAGCCGGTGAAAGGCGTGAAGTGGACATTTTAGTTGAAACCCGGCTTAAGGATGAGCCTGGTTTAATCCTTATACACGTTGAGCCGCAGGCATATACCCAAAGCAACTTCAACGAAAGAATGTTTATTTATTTTAGCCGGTTATATGAAAAATACCGGCGTAGGATACTGCCTGTTGCCTTATTTACTTATGTCCAAATTCGAGATGAACCTGACCGCCTTGAACTTAGCTTTTCTTTTCTGGATGTAATGCGCTTCCGTTTTTACAAACTGGAACTAAAAAAACTTGACTGGCGTGATTATATTAAAAGTGATAACCCCGTCGCCGCCGCACTGCTTAGTAAAATGGGATTTAGCAGCGACGAAAAAGTGCACGTGAAATTGGAATTCATGCGCATGCTGACGCGAATGAAGCTAGACCCGGCGCGCATGGAACTATTAGGCGGGTTTTTTGAAACATACCTTAAGCTAAATCAAAAGGAAGAGGAAGATTTTTTTCGGGAACTGGAAAAGCTGGATTGGAAGGAGGTAGACAGCATCGTGCAAATTACAACCAGTTGGCATAAAAAAGGCAAAACCGAAGGAATGGCTTTGGGTAAAGCTGAGGGTAAAGCTGAAGGCAAGATAGAACAATCACAGGAGATAATTTGCAAATATTTAACAAGACGTTTTGGAATGGAGTCTGACAAAGTAATAAATAAGGTTCAGGAATTAAACGATTTAGAGGTTCTTGATAACCTTCTGGCTGACCTGTTTGCCGCAAACTCACGCGAAGAAGCACATGCTATACTTTGGAATGCTCTTGAAAAATCATTTTAGGGTCATCCGCCTTGGCGGCCAATTTGAGTATGGCTAAGTAACTACCTCTCCCCTGGCAATTTGCTCTTCACCCTTCTTTATGGCTGCCAGGTCCTCTGGAGTTAAACCTTCTTCCAGTTGGTTAGTAATTAGTTGGTTAGGAAAAACAGTTAAAACCAATTTATTTTAACCAAAACCGATACAGAACCCTGGGTTCTTTAAGCTTATCCGCTTTGGCGGCCAGTTCCAGTATCGCTTCCCGAGCCGTTTTTGCATAATGCCTGGTGCTTGAAATACTCTGGTGACCCAACACATCTTGCACCTTATCAAGAGCAATTCCTTTTTGCAACATCTGGGTGCCTATCGTATGTCGACAGCGGTGGGGGTGAAATGCCAGACCAACGTTTGATTAACACACCGCCGCTACGGGCCTCTTCACTCAAGTATTTTTTATATTCCCGATTCTTTTTTCCAACAAACTCAATAATTCATTGGTTATTCATAGTGACTGGCGCTCCAAGAAAGAAATACCCTACCTTTAAAACAATTTTTCTATAGCGTTCCAAAGTATAGTATGTGCTTCTTCGCGTGAGTTGGCGGTAAACAGTTCTGCCAAAAGGTTATCTAGAATTTCTAAATCATTTATTTCTTGAACTTTATTTCTTACTGCGCTAGATTCCATTCCAAAACGGCTTGACAAATACTTGTAAATTATTTCCTGTGTTTTTTCTACCTTGCCTTCAATTTTGCCTTCAATTTTGCCTTCGGCTTTCCCTTCGGCTTTCCCAACGGTCCTGCCTTTCTCATGCCAACTGGTTGTAATTTGCACGATACTTTCCGCCTCCTTCCAATCCAGTTTTCCCAGTTCGAGGGAAAATTCTTCTTCTTCCTGTTGGTTTAGCTTTAGGTATGTTTCAAAGAAGCCGCCTAATAGTTCCATGCGGGCCGGGTCTAGTTTCATGCGCGTCAGCATGCGCATGAATTCCAGTTTTACCTGCACTTTCTCATCGCTGCTAAATCCCATTTTACTTAGCAATGCGGCGGCTACGGGGTTATCGCTTTTAATATAGTCTCGCCAGTCGAGTTTTTTTAGTTCCAGTTTGTAAAAACTAAAGCGCATTACGTCCAGAAAAGAGAAGCTTAGTTCAAGACGGTCAGGCTCGTCACGTACTTGGTCATATGTAAATAAGGCAACTGGCAGTATTTTTCGCCGGTATTTTTCGTATAACCGGCTAAAGTAGATAAACATTCTTTCATTAAAGTTACTTTGTATATATGCTTGCGGTTCCACGTGTATAAGTATTAATCCGGGCTCTTCTTTAAGCTGTGTTTCAACTAATATGTCCACTTCTCGTCTTTCGCCGACTGTGACATCAGTAAATATTTCCTGCTTTAAGAATTTGACGTGTTCCAGATCTATAGCGTGGCTGGCTTCTGGGAAGAATAGTTGCATAAATTCAGCAAAAAAGGTTTCCAACAGTTCCTTAAAAAGACGGTCATGATCGACCTTTTTCTTAATCATCTGGTGGCTTACCTCACTTATTTGAGGAATAGTTCATTGGTTATATTATATCAAAGTTATTACAATAGAACAATAGTTCCCTTTCTACCCTATAGGCATTGTTTATTAGTAAACCTATGTATTGCCTTAGGTAGTTTCGTTATCCTGATTAACCTTTGCAGCCAATTCCATAATCGCCTCCGGTGCAGTTTTGGCGTATCTTCTTATAGTTAAGTACATAGCATGGTTAGAAAACTGATTAGCTCACGTTCCAGGTCCTCCAGGGTTATGAATCTACCATTAGCTATTTCCTGACGTGCCTTTTTTAGCTCCTCTAATTCTTCAGGAGATAACTCTATCGGATGTTCTTCAAAAGTCTCCGGGACAATCAGCCCCCTACGTTTGATTAACACACCGCCGCTACGGGCCTCTTCACTCAAGTATTTTTTATATTCCCGATTCTTTTTTCCAACAAACTCAATAATTCATTGGTTATTCATAGTGACTGGCGCTCCAAGAAAGAAATACCCTACCTTTAAAACAATTTTTCTATAGCGTTCCAAAGTATAGTATGTGCTTCTTCGCGTGAGTTGGCGGTAAACAGTTCTGCCAAAAGGTTATCTAGAATTTCTAAATCATTTATTTCTTGAACTTTATTTCTTACTGCGCTAGATTCCATTCCAAAACGGTTTGTTAAGTATTTGTAAATTATTTCCTGTGTTCGTTCTACCTTGCCTTCAATTTTGCCTTCGGCTTTTCCCACGGTCCTGCCTCTCTCATGCCAACTGGTTGTAATTTGCACGATAATATCCGCCTCCTTCCAATCCAGTTTTCCCAGTTCGAGGGAAAATTCTTCTTCTTCCTGTTGGTTTAGCTTTAGGTATGTTTCAAAGAAGCCGCCTAATAGTTCCATGCGGGCCGGGTCTAGTTTCATGCTTTTTAATAACCTTTGGGACGGAATGAGCAAGAATAACATTATAGCTCACGTTCCAGGTCCTCTAGGGTTATGAATCTACCTTTAGCTATTTCCTGACGTGCCTTTTTTAGCTCCTCTAATTCTTCCGGAGATAACTCTATCGGATGTTCTTCAAAACTCTCCGGAACAATCAGCCCCCAACGTTTGATTAACACACCGTCGCTACGGGCCTCTTCACTCAAGTATTTTTTCATATTCCCGGTTCTTTTTTCCAGCAAACTCAATAATTCATTGGTTATGCCAAGTGACTGCTGGTGGCGCTCCAAGAAATACCCTACCTTTTTATATAGGACCTTTTTATTATGGGCTTCTAAATATTTTAGCAACTTTGCATTATCAAGGACAGGGCATATTTTTAATATTTCATCTAACTCATGAGAACCTCCACAATAATCTGTTCTGTCTATGGAATCAACAACCGTTCTTTCGATGTCAGTAAGCTTGATCTTTTCATTTGAGCGATGGAAGGTAACCCCTTCATCGATTCCTTTACCCACGTATTTGTACAAAACACCTTCAAATTCAAAGTCAGATATTTTGCTAGCCGATGCTACATATACAACAAAGTTTACCTGGTGGGATAATCCATGCACATCGAAAGCCGTATTGTGTGTCAGGTAAGCACTTTTATTTATTTTGCTGCCGATTATATAGCGATTGGTAGCGGCATCTCTATGTTCTAGATTTACAGCACAGTATAGATTTCTGCGCACCCGTTTAACAAGGCCTTTCTTTACGTATGAGTTCAAAAGAACCTTGGCGTTTCCTATGCTACCCACTACTTTTTGAGCTTCCTCGAGGCTAAACACTTCAAGCTTTAAGAAATCCTCATAATACTTCATTTTCAGCATCAGTTCCTTAATTACCTTTTAAGTTAATACTATTATTAACTTTCCAGAGATATTTGATACCATTATACCCCTGTTTCCTTATTTCCTCAAATAGTTAAATAGAAAATCAGCCAAATACTCATTGATTACGTTTTAGCCTAATGCTACAATGAACCGAGAAGTGGAAATAACTGTCACTCGCGATTACCTTGACAATGCAAAGGATGTGGTTAGATGCCTCAAACAGCAGATCAAGTAACAAATATTGTTAAGGCATATTTAATGGTTCTTTCAGAAATGGGCATCCATGCTCAAAAGGCATATTTATTTGGCTCTCAGGCCAAAGGTACAGCAGATTCCTATAGCGACATTGACCTCATCATTGTTTCTTCCGCTTTTGTTGACATGCCACTATGGAAAAGGTGGGAAATCCTTGGCAATGCCCTGGCTGAAATCCTGGAACCCATTGAAGCACGGGGTTACACGCCGGAAGAAATTGATTATGCCAAATCCCAAAAAGCCTCTTTTTTACACGAGGTACTTACAGCACCAGAAACTATCGAATACCACCTTTAGTTTGTATGCCTTGTTGGTTAATGCTATGGTACCCCAGCCCGCTCCAATTTTGTTGGATTATATTTAATTCAGGTCGTGTAGTATGGACAACATAAAGCTCTCTTTCCCTGTGTTTTCTGTGCAACTGCAAATATTGCAATAGTGCTTGGTTGTTATCATCGTGGAAAGTGTTAACTACCGTCATTTGTGTCGTTGTAAAACAGCTTGCATAACAACCTTAGCATCTGTATCAGCAGTTAATACAAAAATATCTTTCATCCCAGTACCCCCGACGCAAAAACGGTGGCCAGATCAGGATAGCCACGCCAGTCTTTCAATTCGGGGTGTACCTCACCCGAGACTATATGAGTCCCTTTTTGATCGCGAGTAAATATTAATAAAGTCTTTTTATCTATCTGCTGCACAACCAGGGGAGAGTGCGTAGCTATCAGCATTTGGGAACCCGGTATCGTAGAAAGGGAGCGAATTATTATTTCAATCGCCCGCGGGTGAACACCGTTTTCCGGCTCCTCCACCATGTAAATACCCGGCCTTGGCGGCAAGTAGGCCAGCAAAGATAGGGCTAACATACGGAGCGTGCCATCACTTAGCAGCCAATTGGGGCACTCAAAGCCATTTTTGTACTTAAGAACGATATACTCAGCATTATCCGGTTCCCGCCTAGCCCAACCAATCCTTTTGCCTAAAACCGGCGTTCAGCAAACTTGTGGGTATTTTTAATTGTACTTCTTTCATTTGCTTATTCCCCCAAGCTTAATTGTATTTCTTGCATTATTTCTTTAACAATAAGTTCAGGTTTAGCCATCGGAAAACACGCCCTTTTCATTTTATTACATCCAAGAGGCTTATTTTCCCTTATTTGTATTTTAGCATAACATACCGATTACGAACATGCCATTATAAAAGCCTATACCTATACAGTACCCGTTGTTCTTTTAGTTCTTGTTTGCGCAGCACTGCCGACACCTCAGTAAATGTCACCACGTGGAGATACTCGCGAAATTATAATAATTAACTGATCCCTATCTACTGTATAAATAATTCGTAACCTTGCCTTCCTCGAAAGGGTAGTTTAAGCTGTAATTTTTTAAGATATAATCTCCTTGTGTATAGCTTCCGTTATCCACATTCTAATTAATGTTTGATAGGGCAAACCTTTATTCTCGGCAATTTTTTTAACGGTCTCAATTTGTCCCGGTTCTAATCTTAAGGTAACCGGTTTTTTCAATTCTCTTTTTTTTAATATCTCAGCCTCTAATTTAGGATCCATCTCCAAATTTACTGTTTCAAATTCATCTGCATATTCTGTGGTATCATGTTCATCCCAAAAGCGGGCTTCTTCTTCTTCGCTTTTAAAATTTGGTATTTTTTTAGTAGTCATTTTACCATTCCCCCTTTTCACGCAGAAAGTAACGTTTTTCGGGTTTTGTCATATCTCTAGCTGTTATAACTCTAACAATGCCATTAGCCTTGAAGACTGCTACAACCAATAGATACCTACCGGCATCAGTGAAACCATATACCAATAAACGACCTTGCCTACCCTTACGAAACAAAGCACAAAAAAAGGCTTCCTCTGCTTCATCGGGTGAAACACTATGCCGAGCGATATGCTCAATATTATGAAAATCCCAATCAAAAGCCCAAATTTTCATACTAGTCTCCTAGTTTTAATATATTACCCCGTATGTACATTGTCAATACATTGTACATACATAATAGAAATTCTAAACACCAACTAACCATTCCTTTTCCACCGGGCATGCCGGCCGGGGACAATACAGTCAACCATACCTTCGTTTTTTAGCACCGCCAGCAACCTGTGGATAGTCGGCCGGCTTACGTTTGGGCAGGCTAGCTCTATCTCTTGGATGGAAAATTCCTCTTGTAAACGCAAGATGGTTTCCATGACCAGGTTAGCTTTTGTCCCGCGTTGTTTTTCGGCCAGGTTTACGCGTTCTTCAAATTCCTTATAAGCTGCCATTAGAACTCCCAGTGCATATTCAATTTTAAACATCCTGCAATTTATTAAATCATATAATTATGGTAAAATAAGTTAATAGTCTTGGATAAGGAGGCCATCTATATGCCAAAATTATATAGCAAGCCAATAAATTATGAGTTATTACAACGCTGCAAGAAGGTAGTACAAAAAACAGTTCCTGACGCCCAATTAATACTTTACGGTTCACGGGCACGTGGTGACGCTAGAGAGGATTCAGATTATGATTTGGTAGCCGTAGTTTTGCAGGGTATGGGCCGAGCTGCCGATCATTTTTAGTTCGGTGAGGTAATTTTTCACTTGTTTGCGCAGCACTGCCGGCACCTCCCTTTTTAGTGGGTTAGTCCGTTAATGGTTTAGTTAAACGTGATACTTTATAAAAAAGTCTTTTAAAGTGGTATAATAAGGTAACGGGGGTGTTGTTATGCTAGAATCACTGCCTGAATTTGCTCACCACTTTTTTTGGGATACCGATGCTGCACAAATTAATCCGGTACAGGATTTTTATTGCGTTATTGAAAGGCTTATTGAGTATGGTGATGACCCGGTGATCAAATGGTTGGTGACAACTTACTCCAAAGAACAACTTCAGGAAGTGATTAAAACCAGCCGCAAAATATCTAAAAAAACCGCAGCTTTATGGCAGAATTATTACGATCTGCCCTGGGAGGATATTAGATGTTTAAACAAGCAATATCAAAAGACAGACAAGATCTTCTGGAATTATTAGTCAACCGGAACGTGCTAAAAGGTTTTTACCTGGCCGGGGGTACCGGGGCCGCGATCCATTTAGGTCACCGCCTCTCGGAGGATTTTGATTTTTTCAGCCCACATGATATTAATACATTTGCTATGATCCACAACCTTTCCAATCTAGGTGCATTTACGCTGACTGGTGAAGCCCGAGGTACAGTACATGGCCTTTTAATGGGCATCAAGATTAGTTTTTTACATTATCCCTACCCCTTGTTGTACCCCGGTAAAAATTTTGCAGGTTGCCTGATTGCAGATCTCAGAGATATTGCTTTAATGAAAATCACTGCCATATCGGGACGCGGCAGCAAAAAAGATTTTATAGACCT
Organism: Desulfotomaculum sp.; assembly: GCA_016841675.1. Taxonomy (GTDB): domain Bacteria; phylum Bacillota; class Desulfotomaculia; order Desulfotomaculales; family Desulfallaceae; genus BRH-c8a. Next base: position 9,064 of record JAENYQ010000054.1, on the reverse strand, counting down.
TTATTTCATTGTCCGGGAAACACTTGACCTAGCCAGCCTGCTGATACTTTTTGCAAAAAAATACAAGCATACCGGTTATAGTACATACCATTTAATTAGAAGTCTTGCTTATTTTGAAGATGCTGATCAGGAAAAAGACCCCATCATGCTACAGCCTCTTGACTGGGGGGAGATTAAGCAATATTTCCGTCAGCAGCAAAAACAATTACTAAAAAAAAGCATCAACAAAAATTTATCTTAAACAATACATTAAAGAATCGCATCTTTATGAAGTTTAAATTACATCTTTGTGATATTCTAACTTTTCGGAAAATGCAAGGTAGCATTAAAAGAAATTCTAAACACCAACTAACCATTCCATTTCCACCGGGCATGCCGACCGGGGACAATACAGTCAACCATACCTTCGTTTTTTAGCACCGCCAGCACCCTGTGGATAGTCGGCCGGCTTACGTTTGGGCAGGCTAGCTCTATCTCTTGGATGGAAAATTATAAGCTGCTATTAGGACTCCCAGTGCATATTCAATTTTAAACATCCTGCAATTTATTAAATCATATAATCATGGTAAAACATTTTAAAAGCATAATAACATCCGGAACCAGTTAATAATTACCTTCGGTTCTTTTAGTATTAATTAAAATGGCCGTCGGGGCTCATATTAGAATAATTATTTCATAGCGGCCCAAAGTATTGTTCGTGCCTCTTCGCGTGAGTTTGCGTCAAACAGCTCCGTTAAAAGGTGTTCGAAAATCACTAAATTTATTTCTTGCACTTTATTTTTTACTTCACTGGAATCCATACCAAAACGTATTGTTAAATATTTGCAAATTATTTCCTGGGTTTGTTCTACTTTGCCTTCAATTCGGCCCTCAGCTTTTCCCTCAGCCCATCCCAAGGCTCTTCCCTCAATTCTGCCCTTCTCATGCCAACTGGTTGTGATTTGCATAATTTTATCAGCATCCTTCCAGTTCAGTTTTCCCAATTCGTGGTGGAATTCTTATTCTTCCCGTTGGTTTAGCTTTAAAGGCTTAACGTCACCTGCCCCAGGACAACCGTTAACATGATTATATTTTACCATAATGTACCATATTTAACACCCGGCGGTTTCCACTATAAAAGCCAGTACCGGTACAGCACCCGGCGCTCTTTTAATTCATCCACTTTGGCTGCCAGTTCGTAGATGGCTTCCGGGGCGGTGCGGGCGTAGCGCCGGGTGGTGGTGATGTCGGCATGGCCCAGCACGTCTTGTACTTTGTCGATGGAGATACCCCTTTGCCGTGGCGCACCCGAAAAATGTAGCCGCCGTTGTCCCCAGCACGATGATGTCGTTGGGGGTCGTAAAAGCTTTTTAGCTCCGCTAAGATGGCATTGATGGTGCGGGGCTTTAAGCCCTGTTCGACCAGGTGATTGCGAAAATTTTTTACTTGTTTGGGGGTAAGTTCGGTATAGTCGAGGTTGTTTTCTTCGGTGTAGGCGATAAATTTATCCAGGTGGTAGCCGTAGTTTTGCAGGGTATGTACCGAGCTGCCAATCATTTTTAGTTCGGTGAGGTAAGTTTTCACTTGTTTCTGTAGCACATGTATTCCCATAGCATAACCTAGTTTGCAATTTTTTGCAGTAACTCGAGAAAATTATCCAGAGTATTCCGCAAATCTTTAAGGGTCGATTCCAAGTTCTTTACCAAGTGTTCCATTCTAGCCCATTCAAGCTCATAACCGTAAAGATTACGAAAACGATGCCTGAAGCTTAGATATTGCTGAAGCTGTACTGCCAAATCGCCATCAATAACAGCTGGCCTTTTAGATGGTATGTCCAGCATCATTTGTTCCAATAATTCCCTATGCCATGCTTCAGTTTTTGGCACCACTTGATCAACCTCACGGGCAATGTTAATAAATATTTTTTCTATGCCCGAATAAAAGTCATGCAAAATAGAGGCATAAGCCCTCAGTCTAATACTTCTAAGTTTTTGTTCATTAAACTTATTTAATAATTTTAATTCATCTTGTAGTTTTTCTAATTGAAAAAGTTCCTTTTTAGTTCGTGCTTCCAGTAAAATCAAATTTGGTGTCACAATTCCAACCCCTTTTGCAGAATATAATCCCGCACTTCCGGGTCGATTCTTTCCAATTCTATTAAATCAAAGTCAAAAGGTTGTAAAATACCCATTACTTCAGAATATACCTGCCAAAAGTTTTGATCACTGCCCAAGCCCGATATGGCTAAATCTATATCAGAGTGTTCCATAAACTTTTGTTTTTGCAGCATTGAACCAAAAAGGATAACCCGGCAGCGATATTTCTGTTTCAGGTTTTCCGCAGCCTTTTGGGCCAGATGCAAAGCCTTTTTATGCCTAATTTCCAACTCTTGTTTTTTCTTTTCGTTATATTCACGCCACCCGGCTCGATAATTGGCCAGTTGCTTTGGTGTTAGCATTATTTTTCACCCCAATATAATTATACCAGGATGTGATAACCAAAATCTAGATAGCGCCCGGCGTTCTTTTAGTTCATGAGCTGCTTGGGGGTTAGTCAACCGGAACGTGCTAAAAGGTTTTTACCTGGCCGGGGGTACCGGTGCCGCGATCCATATAGGTCACCGCCTCTCGGACAGGCGCAAGGCTACCCAGCGGGTGTTTATATGTTTACCGATTATTTCCTGTACCTTGGGCTCTATTTGGGCAATGGCCTAGTTTTTGCATATGCTGAATATATCACAACACCTTTTTGGTTTGTTTTTTCAATTATTTCTTTAGCAAAAAGCAACTCCAGGTGCGAAATTGTTTCAGTAACTGCCATACGTTTCGAGTGATCCGGCAGTTCTGACCAACCATTACCGCCAGTGGACCAGGACAGCATTGACGACACTTGATATGCATTCTTTGCCCCGTGCATAAGCACTTGGATTATCTCCTGGTTTCGGTTTTTGTGGTGTTGTTTGATCTCCGCTACCCGTTCACAAAGATTGCTGATCACATTTTCATGTGCCGGAAGGGTAATTTCCACAGGCAGTTTTGATATACTATTTAAGGTATTTAGATAATCCGCTAAAGGATTGCTCATTGATTGAACGTGCATGCTCACATTGGGAGTGATTTTAGCCAAGACATGATCTCCTGAGAAAAGTATCCGGCGTTTGGGCTCATATAAGCAGATATGACCCTGAGAGTGGCCTGGTGTCCAGATAATTTCAAAGTTAAAATCAGCTAACTGTAGATGTTCACCGCCCTGAACAACTATGTCCGGTTTAGCAACCGCGACGTAACCGAGCTTTGATAAGGAAGACCTTTGTAGTAATGGCCGAGTAATTTCAGGTACACCATTTATTCTCAGCCAGTACCCCATTTCCTCTAAAAGGTTGTCAATATCAAGATAGCGTTCATGTACCAGAACATTTTCCAATTCATGCATAACAACTTTAGCCGTCGTGTGTTGAACTAAACGGCCTACTAGCCCAAAATGATCGGGGTGGGCATGTGTGATTACAATGTATCTGATATCGTTCCAAGCTATACCAATAATTTCCAGCTGATTAGTAAGAGAAGCAAAGGCCTCCTCTGTATTCCAACCAGTGTCAATAAGCATACTTCCCTCATAAGTTTTGATCAAGTAAGCGTTTAGGAACCCTAGCGGGTTATCTGGAATAGGTACCTTTAAAAGATAAATATTGGGCATTATTTCCATATCTGTATCTCCTTCTGTCTCAGCTGATCCAAGTTTATTTTGAAAATTTTGCAATCATATTTTACCATAAAAAAAGTGGTTAGGAAAACCTAACCAAAATAACCACTAACCAACTATCCAACTATCCAACTAGCCAACTTCTTTCACTTTATTTCGATAGCTTTTAAATTGCGGTAATATGACTGCCAGGGTGTCAAATACGTCGTCTGCTCTAACCTGGGTGGTATTGCGGGCTAGCAGTACCAGCTGTTGATCCAGGGCGGATACTTCGGCCAGGCAGGGTTTGGCGACGAAGATTCTTTTGTGGTTGGTGGCAGTCGAGCCTTCTTCGGCGGTGAGCAGCTCTTCAAAAAGTTTTTCGCCGGGTCTGACGCCGGTAAACTTTATTTTGATGTCTTGGTCGGGTTCCAGACCGGACAGTTTAATCATGTCTCGGGCCAGGTCCACTATTTTTATCGGTTCGCCCATGTCCAGGATGAATATTTCGCCGCCGCCGGCCATGGCACCGGTCTGGATGACCAGCTGCACCGCCTCGGGGATGGTCATAAAGTAGCGTTTCATGTCTGGATGGGTAACCGTTACCGGGCCGCCTTTTTTAATTTGCCCTTCAAAGATGGGCACCACGCTGCCCCGACTGCCCAGCACGTTGCCGAAGCGCACTGCCACGAACCTGGTGCTGCTGTCACGATCCATGTTTTGTACCACCAGTTCGGCCAGCCGTTTGGTGGCGCCCATTACACTGGACGGGTTGACGGCTTTATCGGTGGAGATGGTGACAAATATTTTGGTACCGGCCCGGTCTGCCGCTTCTACCAAATTTTTGGTACCGAAAACGTTTGTTTTTACTGCTTCGTCGGGATGAAACTCCATTAACGGCACATGTTTATGGGCGGCGGCGTGGAATACCACTCCCGGGCGGTATTTTTGGTAGATGTAATTTATTTTGGCTCCATCCCTGATGTCGGCTATTTCAATACCCAGTGGCACATCGGGAAACTTGGCCTCCAACTCCAGCCAAATTTTATGGATGCTGTTTTCGCCGTGTCCCAGCAGCACCAGTCTTTGGGGGTCAAAGCCCGCCACCTGGCGGCAGAGTTCGGAACCGATGGAACCGCCGGCCCCGGTGACCAAAATGGTTTCCCCTTTGAGGTAACCGGCAATCTCCTTTAGGTCCACCTTCACCGGCTCGCGCTGCAGCAGATCTTCTATGGCCACGGGGCGCAGGCTGTTAACAGAAACCCGGCCATTAATAATTTGATAAACCCCGGGCAGTATTTTAACGTCTAAATTGGTTTGGCTGCAGATAGTATATATTTCTTTAATGTCATCCGCACCGGCCGAGGGCATGGCGATGATAATGTTTTGGATGTTGTAACGACTGACCACATAAAGAATACGCTCCCGGGTGCCCAGCACCGGCAAACTCAGCACACTGAATTTTTGCTTATTTATGTCATCGTCAATAAAACCCACGGGCAGCAGGCCGCTGTCGTGGTTTTTTAGTTCCCTGGCCACCATGACTCCGGCATCACCGGCACCAATGATTAGGGTGCGCTTGCCGTGCCGCCCGTTGCCTTTTTTGCGGTCCAGCATTACCCGCCACACTAGCCGGGATCCCCCCACCGAAAGTAAAATAAAGGCCCAGGAGGATAATACAATGCTGCGGGGCAGCAGCGATTCCAACAGGTAGGTCATGGCTATAACACCCAGGCTGCCCAGCGACACCGACTGCACTATGGTAAACAGTTCACCGATGCTGGCATAGGCCCACACCCGTTTGTATAGCTTCATAAAGTAAAAACAGAACAGGTAGATAGCCACCACGATAAATGAAATCTTGTAATAATCCAGCAGGTACGGGCTTAATAGATTAAAGCTTTCAAAACGCAGCAGGTAGGCTATGATGACGGATAAGTTAACTAATGCGGCATCGCTGGCCATTAAGAGTATAATTCTGAAACGGCCGTGCATAAACCAACCTCTTTTCACGGTAAAAATGGGTATGTCTGAGCTAATTAGGCAATTTTGTGGTGCCAAGGCAAAAAAAAATTACCTTTGTTACCACTGGTTAATTATTTAACACTTTTATTCCAATTTGACATGGATTCACTAAATCCTTTTGTTTTTTGATCAAAAATCTCTATTTTCTTCAAAATTTTGAACGTTACACTGCATCAAGGCATTTTTTGGCAATGTCTAACTGTGTTTCCAGAGCTTGTTTAAGCTCATTTAATTTGGTTATCCCAAGTTCGTCCAAACTCTTGCCCTTACCTAACTTTTGAACCAGGTAGTCAACCTCACCCGGGTTGTAACCAAGATCGATAAGGCGTTGTTTGATAATTAGGATTTTGTCTCTAATATTTTGTTTTTGATCAATGTTTGGGGGGGTTGCCCTGGAGCACGCAATTTGATAGCTCATATCTATAAACATCCTTAGCATCAATAAATTGGGGTTAATCATACCTTGGGTAATTTTCGCCAAGGTTATTTTTTAGCTTCTTCATCCCCTTCGCCCTCCTGGGTATAGTAATAATGGTAATAGTAATCTCCACTGGACATGTTTACACCGTTTAAGATGACACCAATAATATTGGCGCCCACTTTTTCAAGCTTGGCCTGGGCATCCCGGGCGTTATCGTAACGGGTGGCGTCACTTTTGACCACCATAATTACGCCATCCACCAGTGCGGACAGCACGATGGGGTCGGTAACAATATTAATGGGGGGTGAGTCCAGCAGCACGTAGTCGAATTTTTCCAGGGCCCGGCTAATTAATTCCTTCATCCGGTGCGAACCGACCAATTCAGAGGGGTTGGGCGGTATCGGGCCGCTGTCCAGGATAAATAGCCCGGGCACTTTGGTGGGCTGAGCCAGCTCGGCGGGGTCCAGGTTGTTGATTAATACGTTGGTTACCCCCACTTGATTGGTGGTGCTAAATACTTTATATAGTGCAGGGCGCCGTAAATCGCAGCCTACGATCAGTACTTTTTTATTTAATTGGGCTAATACCACGCCCAGGTTACTGGTGACGATGGTCTTGCCCTCACTGGGCCCGGCGCTGGTGATTAGAATAGTGCGCAGGGACTTGTCCAACCCGGCATAGCTGATGTTGGTGCGCAGGGCCCGGAATGCTTCGGCAAATGGTGACCTGGCGCTGAGGTTGGTAATGAGATTTTTATTGACATTACTGCGCATGTTTATTCTCCGTTTCGTGGTTTTTGGTGTGGAGCGATATTTTAAAATGGTACACCGGCGTTTGGCGTGATGGGCAGGGTGGTTATTGTTTTCGGCGGCGTCTGAAGGACCACCTTGGTTTGCGGGTGGTTACTCCGGACACCGGGATGGTGCCGATTACCGGCAGTCCCATGTGTTTGGTTATATCCTCGGGTGTTTTAATGGTGTTGTCCATAAACTCGAGCAGGAAGGCTAAGCCCAGCGCCACCATTAAGCCCAGCACCAGGGCGATGGCAATATTTAGCTGTTTGTTGGGCTTGATCGGGTTGGCGGGCACCAGCGCCGGCGAGGCGATGTTGATGGTGGTGCCGCCCATATCGATAGATTGGGCTATTTGGGTCTGGGTTACCTTTTGGGCCAGTACGTTTTGGGTTTCTTCCAACCGTTTGATTTCGTTTAGCATCTGCTGATGTTTAATCTGTTTATCACTTAGTTCGGCCTGCAATATATTTAAACTGCTCTGCAAACGGGCCATGGTTGCTTGCATGGCCTGTAAACTGGCGGTCTTTTCGGCCAGCGCCGCTTGTCTGTCGTTTAGTTTTTCGGTTAAAGAGATAAAAACCGGATTAATTTCCTGGTTTCCCGCCATTTCCGCCGGGTCCTGGTCGAAGTTGGGTACGCTTAGCGTGCGCGGTGTGTTGTTCAGGTTTTCTTGGATGCTCTTTACACCGGCTTGCAATTGCTGCACTTCCATCCGGGCCGTATCTATGTTGGTCTGGTAAGAGTTCAGGTCATCGGTGATGCTGGTAAATTGTTTTTGCAGGTATTCCACACTGCGCGGATCTGAATTTAAATTTCTGTATTCTTCCAATAGCGCATTAAGTTTAGTGTCATTTTCCTCTTTTTGAATTTGAATAAATTCAGTAGACTTGGTCATTTGATCCTGGTTTCTTTCCGACAGGTAATTCAGGTATTCTTCGCCCAGCGCGTTGGTTACGTCGGCGGCCAAATGCGGATTGGTGTGCTGCACTTTAAGCATGATAATGTTGCTGTCTTTAGCCACCTCGGCTCTAACCATGCCCGCCAGGTTTTTGGCGGTGTACCCCTTGTCTTCCAGGCTCAGCCGCTCCTGCACCCGTTGGTACATGGAATCGCTGGTTAACTGGCCCACGTAGGTGTTCATAGTCATCAGGGGCATCCGGGATACCGTACTAATCACCGACTCCAGGTCGTCGGGCTCGGAAGACGAAGACCTCTGGGTAGACATATCCGGCATGGTCACAATCAGCATGGACCTTGCTTCATAGATGGGGTCGATCACAAAGTAACTCATGATGCCGCTGGTGACCACGGCCAGGAAGGTAATGGCCATAATAATCAACCGCCATTTTTTCAGCACCGCGAAAATTTGTCGCAGGTCAATAACGTCGGTTTCTATGTAATCCTGTTTTTCGGACAACTGTGCCACTCCTTAGTTTAGTTGGTTAGTTGGTTAGTTACTAGTTGGTTACCGACTCAATATTCTACAAATACTAACTATTTCCTGCAACTTACTAATACTTCCGGCCTGCAATTTTATTCCAGAGGCGATTTGTGAAAGATTTATGGTTTGACTTGTATTTATTGGGGCTGGGGGGCAGGCTCATGGGAGCCTGTCCTTGCAGCAATCGCTCCGGGTTAACTGCTGTCAGCAAGCCGGCGGCCTGGGCATCGTAAGCTGCGATGATGTTGTGGACTGCTTGCAGTTCGGGCATGCGGTTGACCACTCCGTGGGCATCGCTGCTGATAAAATGATAACAGCCGCGCTGCAGGTAGTAGTGGGCCAATTGCTGCGCCCGGGAGCCCATCTGGCCGGTAAAACTGCCTGCGGTGCCCTGGCACAGTAAGCCCCTTTCCACAAAGGGCAGCAACTGGTCGGGGTTATGCAGCAGGGCGCCGTTGCGCTCGGGGTGAGCCAGCACCGGCGTGATGCCTAGCAGGGCCAGGTCAAAAAAGACTTGCTCGGCATAAACCGGAATTTCGGCGGTCGGAAATTCAACCAGCAGATAACGGCCGTCGTCACCCAGGGTGAGAATTTGCCCCGCCTGGATTAGCCGGGGCAGGTTCGGGTCCAGCCGGTATTCGGCGCCCGGATGCACGGCCAAATGGATATACGTAATGCGCGCTTGGTAAATACCCTGACCATATCCCTCCGATACTCTGCAGA
>JAENYQ010000053.1:8334-24732 GCA_016841675.1 Desulfotomaculum sp. | reverse complement strand
GATTCGTTTATCGTGGTGCGGGCGCGCGTGAAAAATTGCTATGAATACAACGAATGATGAACCTTGTCATTAAGCCTGTCATTCTGAGCGCAGCGAAGAATCTTAAAACCAGATCCTTCGCTACGCTCAGGATGACAAGCTTAATCTAAACAAAGTGAAGAATCTAGATCTTCGCTAACGTTCTTAGATGACAGCTCCCCCCGTGGTGCACAATTGTTTATTAAAAATGCTTTTTTCATCAATGGGAATTACTGAGTAAAGGGAATAATCATGTAAATTTTTATTGTAGTGGTCGGACCGTTCAGGTAAATAGGCTGTTAATTTGATAATTCTGCAAATATAAAAGGATGCAACTTATGAAGGGAAAAAGACGTCTATATATGTAGAAAAATACAACAAAGGAAGACCGCTCATAACAGGCTACTTAGAAATTCCAGTGCGTGTCATTCTGAGTGAAACGAAGTGATGCATAAATACTGCAGTTATTTTGGTTAATAGCCATTTTAATTGAATTTTTCAGTGCTGCACGCCTGACTTGTTATTTTTTTGTCATAAAAACAAACGGAGGTACTTATGAAATTCAAAAAGATTTGCACTGCTTTAACGCTTACAGCTATACTGGCAACCAACCCGGTCTGGCCGGCAGGCACCACTGCTTACGCTCAGGAAACCGTCAGGCAGGTGGTTTTAACCCTGGGCAGTAATGAGGCCCTGCTTAACAATGCCCCCTGCCAGTTGGAAATTCCGCCTGTAGTAGTAAATGGCACAACATTCCTGCCGGTCCGTTTTGTGGCCGAGGAAATCCTCGGCGCAGCAGTTAATTGGGACCCCACCACCAAAACAATAAATATTATAAAAAAAGAAAATGACGTTCAACTGTCCCTGGGAAGCGGACAAGCTTCAGTTGGAGGTCAGATTAAGGAAATCGGTGCCCCCCCCTTCTTAAAGGATGGGCGCACTTTGGTCCCACTCCGTTTCCTGGCGGAGAATCTGAATATGCGCATTGCCTATGATGCCATAGATAAGACTATTACTATTGAGGAAATTATCACCATAGAGACCCCTGAGCCGGTGAACATGCCTCCAGTAATCACTTCCATGGGACTACAAAGTGATGAAATAAGAATTGGCGAAGAACCGATATTCAATTACACATATGAAAATGAAGCAGGAGAGGGTATTGTTGACGTGGAGTGGAGTTACCAGCTTGCCGGGGACACCCGGGCTGTAACAGGCAAACCCCGGGCCTTCTTCCGACCCGGTGAACACAAGTTATTTTTAAGGATCAAGGATACAGCGGGAAACTGGAGCGAAACCGCATCAGGCAAATTTTCGGTTTCCGAAGAAGAGTTCATGAGTGAAATGGCATTTAAGTTTTCCAAACTAGTATATGGTGAAATGTTTGAAAACGAAAAAAATGTCAACTTTAATCAATATACACCCAACCAGGAAACAACATTTGAACGCAGCGGGCCGATGCTGCATATGAGCAACAGCCCGGAAGTGGCATCATCTCCAGGCATTCTTTATCAAAATGACGCATCCGGTAATTTCAGACTTTTTTACCATCATTTGAACGGTTCCACCGAAAGACAGTATTTGTATGTAATAGCGGAAAACAACGGCTTTGAACCAGTGGTCTTAAAAACCTTAAAATCCGGAGTGGGCGGTCCGGTAAATGATTACATGAGCCTAGGACAGACCGCATCCATGAGATACCTATCTTCTCAACCGGCCAGCCCCGTGATTATTAACCCCGGGGAGAAGGTCATTTTGAACCCGGGTCTGCGTCACCTGAACAACAAGGAAGCAGTTACTGGTATGCAGGACTTTCAGGCCGACGGTGTCATAACCTTAAGCGTGGTCATGGGACCGGAAAAAGCACCGGAAGCGGACCCGGTAGAAACCACGCCACTATGGGAAGAAAAACCGGCACAGAATGTGTCAATTGTAATACTCCCCGATACAGTGCCAACCGACGAAACGTCGGCGGAAACAGACGCTGTTATCGAGCCCATGCCGGTTAAAACACCGGAACAAGTACTCCGAGAAAAAATAGACTACCTGCTTGGTCTGCCCGTTCTTTCCAGGCACCCTCAACAAATCCGCGGCGTTTTCCCCGGCGGGGATTGTCTGGTAAACATCATGGTGAATGATGCACGGGTGGAAAAAATAACCTTGGGTAAGGAAGACCCGGACTTTGATTTCTGGGTCGAAGGTTTTGACCCATTGACCGGAGATGTATCAAAAAGCTTCGGGAATTATGGCGTAGTATACCGAATTAAAATATCGGCACCGGAGAAAACAGGCCTTCTTTTAAATCCCCGAGGCAGCATATTCAAGGGGGCTTTCAAAGTTCCCGAAGGCAGCGTTTACAAGGCTCCGGCAACCAGCCAATTCGCCGGTATGAACCGGGCTGCGGTGCTTGGTGTGGTGGAAGCTGGCCAAACGATCGAATTCATATACACGCCCCCCAGCGGTTCTGATACTCCGTTGGTAATAGCACTGGTACCGGAAAAATATTGGGATTAAATGACAAGAAAGAATTAGTAACTAATGGACGTATTCTTTTTATTCATTTATTCGGGAGAACTAACTAACGCCGGCTATGTCGTGGTGCGGCTCAGCGTGGGGCACCAGAGAGTGGGGACGCTCCAGACCGTGCTCTTCCATTAAAGATACATCACCAAGGATATCGTAAGGATTACCGCCGGTTTTAACCGTGCCCCCGTGCAACAATACCACCCGGGTACAAACTTCCAGAATAAACTCCAGGTCATGGGATGCTATAATCAGTGTCTCCCTGGAATTCTGCAGAAAGTTAATCAGGCGCCGCCGGTAGCGTATATCAAGGTTTGAGGTGGGCTCGTCGTAAATCACCAGTTTAGGGCGCATGGCCAGCACACCGGCAATGGCCACCAGTCGCTTTTCGCCACCGGACAGGTGATGGGGCGGCCGTTCGGCCAGGTCACCGATTCCGGTGACCGTAAAAGCTTCCCGGACCCGTTCGGCCACCTTATCCCCGGACAGGCCCAGGTTGCGCGGACCAAAGGCAACGTCGTCCTGCACCGATGGGCAGAACAGCTGGTCGTTTTGGTTTTGAAACACCATGCCTACCTCGGGGTGGAAATCGCCGGGAACTACCGGTTTGCCGAACAGGCGAACCTCACCAGCGGTAGGTTTAAGCACCCCGCAGCTGAGCATGAATAATGTGGTTTTACCTGCCCCGTTAGGACCAATGATGCCCACCCGTTCACCGGGTCGGATGATCAGGTTTACCTCTTGCAAAACCGGGCGCCGATCGGGGTAGCTAAATGTCAGGCCCGCTGTCTCCAGCGCAGGCAAAACGGCACTCTTTGGTTGTTGCTGTGTTTGTTGCGGCATAAATATAACTCCCCCCAAATTGAGGACATTCCATTATTGGGGACATTCCTTCGTTTCCTTATTAGAAGGTGTGTCCCCTTTTTCGCTTAACTAGTTAATGTAATAGCAATTCCGCAGTCACCACGGCTGCAGCGGCAGATATTAACAGCAAGAGGCCTACCACATCGATGGCCCGGGTTTGAAATTCATCCTTAAATGAAGCGGGTTGGCCGTAACCTCTAAGGATCATGGCTTTAAACACCCGGTCCGATTGCTCAAAACTGCGCACCAGGATGGTGCCGGCCAGCGAAGCCAGGGTACTAAGACCACTAAGGTTTTTATTGCGAAACCCCCGCAGCCGCATGGCCGTTTGCATTGCCTTCAGGTCGTCGCCGATTTCAAACAGGTAACGATAGGCAAACAATGTCATGTCGGCCAGGATATAAGGCAGGCCCAAACCGCGCATGGCCTTGACGGCGGTGAGAAAGGGCATGGTGCCGAATAAAATTATGCCCATGGTCAGGATGGAAAAGAATTTCACCGCTATCCGCAGCAGGTCCAGGCACCCCTCTTCTTTCACCGCCAGAGGCCCGAGTTGCAAAAGGACGGTTTGCCCGGAAGCAAAAGGCAATATCACCGCTACCGCCAGCAGAAACAAGGCGGGCAGCCGCAGCCGAGACAGTAAAAAAGACAGGGGTAATCCAGAATAAACGTACATGGCTCCGCTAACCGCCAGGATTACGGGCAGCAACCTCAGGTCACGGACGTAAGAAAAGGCGAATATCAGCACCATCATACCCACCAGTTTGCACCGGGGGTCCCAGCGATGCAGCGGCGTTTCCAGGTAAGCGTACCGGTCCAACTGTAACTCCATTTAATTGTCCTCCAGCAGCTCTGGTTTAACTCGGATTAAGAACAGCACCACCAGAGCGGTGAACACACCCTCCAGCAACATCAAAGGAACGTGCGCGATGGTTAAAATACCAATAGCGGTTCGTTCCGCCCCCACGTCAATATTAGCGGGGATGGTGGTTACCAGCAGTGCAAAAACGGCCACTGCAGCTAACGCGATACCGGAAGCACCGGCCAGAAAACCGAATACTCCTGTGGCAGTCCGGTTATCCGGCCCGAATAATTTGCGAGTTTGAAAAACAAAGTGGGCCAGTATTGCCGACACACCAATAATAGAAGCGTTTACCCCCAGGGTGGTGAGACCGCCGTGCTGAAACATCACCGCCTGGAAAAAAAGGCCGATTAAGATGGCCGGGAAGGCGTAAAAACCCAGCACCGCCCCCAATAGTCCGTTTAATAGCAGGTGCACACTGGCCGGGGGCACCGGGATGTGCACCCAGGAGGCCACCAGGAAAGCGGCGGTCAAAAGTGATGCCCGGGGTATCCCCTCCCGGGGGTTCTCACTCTGGTTGATTTTACGCAGCGAATACCAGGTAGCCACCCCGGCGGTGGCGTAACCGCCCAAACAAACAGCGGTGGGCAGAATTCCGTCCGGTATATGCATTAGCTTTTCCTCCTGGAGAAGTACAACGCCGTTCCCACCAGGCCCCAAATGACACTGGCGCTCATAATCACTACCTGGGCAGTGGTAAACCCGGTACTAACCGGCTGAATCGCACTGCCTGCAACAGGTATGTGCACCATGCCACCGTGGCCCGCCTGGCGCACCTGCACGTCCCAGGTGCCCTGTAAGACCGGGTCCGGGGTAAAGGTAAAGCTGCCGTTTTCGTCGCACTTGCCGGTACCCCAGGGCTTGGCAGGTTCATTAGGGGCGTAAATAACCACGTCGCCCCCGTTAATCGGCTCACCGGTGTCAAACTTGGCGGTTAATTGTATGGCACTGGTGTTACCGTAAGTGATATCTACCCCGTGAGCGTATGCTGCGATAGCCGGCCACGCCACCAACAGGCAGATTACAGCCAGAAATGTATAATACTTTTTCATCCGACACGCCTCCCAAAGCTGGCAAAACATGATTACCATTTTCTAATCATGTTACGATTATTGTCTTTTACTTAACAACAGCGTGACAGTGTCCTTCACCAACATGACCCAAGGTAGGCAGCATGACCTCCAGTTTAGCAAAGTCCTCAGCAGACATTTTTTCTTTTAGAACAGCCATGTCCACGTCAACAGTGTCTCCTTCGGCCAAAGCAGCAAAGGGTTCAAATCCCGGGGCGCCAACGTTGAGCTCATCGTCGGTGGGCGTATCGGCATCACCAAAGATATGGTCAAAGTGGAAAGTCATTTCAATGTCGGCAGTACCGCCTTCGGTTACGATACCTTTGCGCTCGTCGCCGATGTACTCACCGCCAATGTACCCATACTCGTTCTCATCCTTAATAATAAAACCAATTGTGCGGTCACCTTTTTCGGCTTTACCGTTAATCACCAGCGAATAACCAGCAGCAGGGCCAGTAGCAATTTTTGTCATATCCCACGAAATGGCATTGTAGTGACCTGCCGGGGCTTCCACAGCTTCGGCTACCAAGATAGGAAATGCGTTCTCGTCGCCTTCGGCTAAATCGATTATGGACGTGCCTTCCAGACCTACAACAACCTTCCCGGATACCTCACCGCCAGTGTCAGGGTCATATGGCGGGTCGGACTGGTAAGCGGTGACATTGGCCAGGTTGACATATACATTTTCAAAAGAAAGCTTCCATCCATCTTTGGTGACAAATCCCTGGCGGACAAAGTCCTCGGGGTTGGCGGTAAACTGAAGCATACCCGCTCCCGCCGCGTTGTTTTCTTCATTAGCAGGCTCTTGACCCGATGAGCCGCAACCGGCCAGGGCAACCACCGCAAAAATAAACAGCACCATCATAGAAATTAGCTTTTTCATACTCTCTTCCTCCATTCATCGTAAATTAATCACCGGAAATAAAAAAAAGATCAACGTACTCCTTTTCGATGGAGCTGGATCTTCATGATCTCTTCCAGATTTAAATTTTTATATTTCGTCCAGACGCCGACCAACCGACAACGTGTGGGAACCGGTTGCCGTAACTGTCATTACCGACAGTGTGAAAGGCTCCTGGCCTTCCTTTACAATATACTTGTTTTCGGCAGTTCATTATTATAAACCTTTTTTTAATAAAAATAATTTTCGGCCAACCGCACAACTACTGCAACTGCACCATTAAAGTCCCAATATTAGCCCGGCGCACCAAAATCTATTTTAATCTCCTCTCGGATGGCGTGGTTCAAACGGTGACAAAAGTTGTAGATCTCCCGGTCTATGGGCACTCGCTGCACCTCGAACCGCTCGCCTGGTGCAGCAATAAAAATCGCCGAATTCAGGTTTTCTTCACCCGGCCAAATTTCATCCACTGTCCAGCCGCCGGTATTATAAACCTGACGTCCGGCCAACCTGGCTTCCAGGGGTCGGTGAGTGTGTCCGAATATAAGGGCGAAATCTGCCGGATAAGCAACACCTGTTTTACGTTCCCGTTCAATATAGCTCAGGTAATTAATTATTCGGTTTGCCAGACCGGGGTTTAGGGTAGAATTCCGGTCACCGCCTCTCCTGTTATGGCCAATCATTTGTTTGAACAGATGCTGCATGGTTATAAAATCCAGGTTCAACTTTGACCGCTCACCCAGCCAACGTATTTCCTCATAAAAATTCTCTAACTGTTCGGACAAACGCCCCGCCTGGCCGCTGCCGTACCAGACAAAATCTAAATAAGCCGCATTAAACATTTCCAGTTCAGCCAGGTTAGCGGCTTCCAACAACGTAGTACCAATCCAGGACTGGACGCAGTCAAAAAAGTGTCCGTGGTGAAACAACAAGTTTTCCCCGCCGCAGTTTGCTACGTAGTTGGGATAAGCCAACCAGAACCTGTCTCGCACGTGATCCGGCAGCAAACCCAGTAAAAATGCAACTCCTCTACTGTATCCATACAGGGCGCCTGTGGACCTACCCGGGCCGGTGATGCAGGGTGCGTCTATCGGTAATCTTCCTTGGCGCAGAGGTACTTCAATATATTCACTTTCATACACCTGGACCCATAGATGATGATCGTGGTTGCCCGGTACCCATACCAACGCACCGGGCAGAATACCTTCCAATAACTGTCGGAAAAATTCCCGCGCCTGCATAACACAATCCCTGTACGGGGCCAGCGCAAAATCCATGATGTCGCCTACCAGCACCAAATCTGCAATACCCCCATACCGGCGTGCCGTCTTCCTGAGCAAAGTATTCAATTTAATAGGCGTGTTATTCCGGGGGGGGTACCGGAACTCCGGGCGGTCTTTTAAATAAGCAGGCACAACATAATCTAATAAAGGGTTAGCCGCTGAGGAGTCCTCCCCCAAATGCAGGTCGCTTAATGCCACCACCGCAGACATTCAATAACCCTCCCTTTCAACCTTATAACAGACTATGTAGTTCCCCCTGAAAAGGATTGCCATGATTTCTTGATGAACAAAAAAACCCGCTGAAATTGACTTTTTAAAACCAGGCACTACAAAATTGTCATTGCTATGAAAATTAAAGAATTGAAGAACCTTTTAGCCTGTCATTGCTATGAATATCAAGAAGGATCCTGTCATTCTGAGCGCAGCGAAGAATCTTTAAAGATAAGATCCTTCGCTATCGCTCAGGATGACAAGCTTAATCTGAACAAAGGTAAGTTGTATTCATTTATCGTGGTGCGAGTACGCATGGTCATTCTGAGCGCAGCGGAGAATCTTCGCTGCGCTCAGGATGACAAGCTTACTTACATCGTTTTATTCAGAAGACACGGACCTAGACTTTTTCAATACCTTGAGATCTGCTACCTTTTTTCATAGTATTGGCAGGACATTTTAATCATGGTGGTGAACTTATTTTTTACATAACTGCATAATTCGACTAAAAGCGCCAATCGGAGTCATAAGTTGCATGTTTAAGGTTCTAATTAACTTGGCCGTAAATGGCTGGATTGTGTAATAAAGACAGTCGGGAGTGAATGATATGAAAGAAGTAACGGAAACCGTAAGCAGACAGGAAAAACGTAAACCAACAGTATCCGGACCGAGGATACTTGGTATATTCATCATGCTCATTTTATGGGCTGGTTTGACTTACGGGGGTTACTGGTATGCCACCGATTATGTGCAGCGTACGGTGCGGGAGATTCAGGAAACCAACGCCCTGAATGTAAAGATGCTGGAAGAGGATATGCAATCCCTGCGTGAGGATATGAGCGCCATCCAGGAGGCATTGGCTCAGACAGATAAAACCCTATCTAGTACCGGCTCGGCCGGTGAAGCAGTGAATGAACGCATTTCGCAGCTGGATGTACAGCTTAAGAAGCTGGAGAAAAGCCTTAACATTATGATGGAGAGCGACAATGAAGATTATTAATATCTTTATTATTATGCTGCTAGCTCCATTTATCGGGATGATAGCCGGAGCTTACTATGCGCTTGGCAGCGGTGGTTCACTTGCCGTGCCTCTGGAAAAATTGGATCCGACTATGAAGATAGTGCAGGAAGACACCCGCAATCTCCAAAGCAGTATTGGATTCATCCGGGAAACCGCCGCCCAACAACAAAAATTGTACCAGGAACAGGACCGAATCCTTAGTGAACTGGCTCAAAAAAGCAGCTCACAACAGAAGCTGTCCGACGAAGCTTACGAAAAGATAATTATTGACCGGCTTGGCCAGCCTATTGACAAGCACAGTTCCAAGCGGGTGGATGTTCAAATATTCCCTTTGCAGGGAATTGGTTACCGGGGTTATATAGCTAAAATCAAGCTGCACGACCCCACCGCCTTCAAGGTGGTGCTGGGTAAAGATAAGCTTGGTGCAAGTGAAACCACCAGTGGCGCAGTAAAGCGGACCGGTGCGCTTTTGGGAATTAACGGTGGCGGGTTTTATAATGTGGTTCAAGAAGGGAAAACCTACGTTCTGCCTATGGGCAACACCATTGTGGATGGGAAAGTGGTGGGAGAGTTCCAACCGTCTCACAAGGATTTATTCTTTGCCGGTGTGGACGGTGGCGGAGAACTGCTGGGGGGCATTTTTTTCGATGCTAATGAACTGCTCAAACACAAACCCGTGGCCGGAGTTAGCTTCGTGCCGACACTGATTAAAAATCGCAAACCCCTGACCATTCCTGAAAAATGGCGACACCAAAAACAGCCTCGCACGATAATTGGCGAATACGGCAACGATGACCTGATTATGATTGTAGTAGACGGGCGCCAGACCGACTGGAGCAGTGGGGTAACCCTGGAGGAATTACAAATAAAGTTAATCGAATTTGGTGTTGTTGAGGCCTACAACCTGGACGGCGGTGGTTCCAGCTCCTTTGTCTACAAGGATGAAATACTGAACCGCCCTTCCGATGGCCGCGAACGCACCGTACCGACTAATATAGTAGTGATGCCCTAAGTACGGGGTCAGGCTCTTAACTTATTAACTTATTGGCTGAAATTCGCCAATAAGTTAATAAGTTAAGAGCCTGACCCCGTTTTTATTCATTGAATTCCAGGTTGACTACCGTTACGTTAACCGCGCTGATGCGCAGGTCTGTCATGGTCTCGATCGTGTCACAAATTTTTTGCTGTGTTTCCCGGGCCTTTGCTTGTAAATCCATGCCATAGGAGACTACCAGAGACAAATCCACAACCACTTTACTGTCTTCCACGGATATCTTGTTGATATAGGAAAAATTTTTCCGCCCCAGGATCCCGACGGCTCCTTTCCCTTCAATACCAGCGACTCCTTCCAACCCATTTAGGGCCATGCCTACCATGATTTTGAGCACATCCTCATTGTACTTAATGCTGCCCATCTGATTTTGTTCGGATGAATAACTTTTCACTCGCTAGACCTCCTCTTTTGCTTTAGCAGCACGGACACCGCCAATAAGATAAGCTGCATATCCATATTATCTATCTTACCATAATTTTTCTTGGGTGGCCAATATTGGCACCTGTATCACTATCCGTTACTATAACTTAGTACAGGTACAGCCGTCCTGTTTTTGGTTTTGGGACTGGGCGGAAGCAGCTTAAATCTCGCCATCAGTGTAAAAGCTTGGGAAATGGTTGTGTTCCTGGCTATAGTATGCACTGTCCTTTCAGTGATTACGCTTTTACAGGGAGTTAAGCGGATCGGCGCCTCCCGGGCCGCCATCATCAGCACTTTTGAACCGCTTTCCACCGCGCTGCTCGGTATCTGGCTGCTGCAGGAAACCCTAGACGGACGCCAGTTGCTTGGTGGGGCCTTAATTATCATCGGAGTATTGCTGCAAAAAAGAGGATAGACCGCCCAACCGCCCCGGAAACACTTCCAGAGTTTAATTTTGTATGTACAAAACTTTTGCTGGAATTGATGGCTGTTATTGTTTATAATATATAAGGATTAATCACCTAGTAAGAGATAATCATGCAAAATGGGAGTAGGTGTTAAACATGCTTTGCAAAGATTGTCTATACTTCAAGCAGTGGAAACAAATTGAGGCTGCGGTGTGTGAAAAAACGCGTAAACCAGTGGAAACCAACAGCAGGCCCTGCGACGAATTCGTTAGTAAAATGCAGATGACCGACGAATGGGGCGAAAACGCCAACGGTAAGTGCGGCTGTCGCAAATAAGACAGGACGTCAGGGGATAAAAAAAAATAATAGAATGCTTACCCTGGCCCGCCGGGGTTTTTATTTTGTCTAATTTATTGGGGTCAGAATAGAAATTTAGCATAGCACTATTTGTTATCTGTATCGTCTGTAGCTAACCTGACGCCTCCGGTTAGTTTAATAATGATGTTATAAATACCGGCAAATAAGGTAATCAGTACGGATAAAGCCAAGCCCTGCATACCCACCACCAGGCCAATTTTAATCATTGCAACGAACCGGTTTAAACCAACCGTATCACCCTGGGTCACATATATACCCATTAATATACCGATTAAAGCACCAGTAATTGCAAGTGGCACTGCAGTGCGTAAAAATACAGCCAACAAGTTAATTTTGTTTAACACTACTGTTTTTTTCATTCTCTTTATCACGTCCTGGTTTAATATTTCCTCTATTACAAAAGATTTATGCTTAACATATTTAGGAGAAAAAGCATCCGAATATACCCGGGTTTTTTGTACATTCCCGTTGGCTGCGGGCATGCATTATTTGGGGATTAGGGAGCGGGCTTAGAAAACAGCTCGCTCCTTTACCTATAATTTTATTAGTAACAATCCTTAAGGTCATTGTTTAATAGCCACCAAGCCGCCTTCTCGGCCCTGCAGGGTGATGGTTTCCCGTGCTTTTACATCACCATTGACGATCATCCGACTAATGGCGGTTTCTGCTTCCTGTTGAATCAGACGCTTTAGCGGCCGGGCGCCGTAAGCCGGTTCGTAGCCCCGGTTGGCCAGGTAATTTAACGCCGCTTCATCCCACTCCAACCGAATGCCGGCACCGGATTCGACTCGTTGGGCCAACCGCTCCAGCAACATGCCGGCAATTTCACGTACCTGGGCTTGGTTCAGAGCATGAAAGACTACAATTTCGTCCACCCGGTTTAAAAATTCGGGCTGGAAGTGCTGGCGCAGGATGCCCAGTACACTGGACTTGATTTCTTCGAAACTCCCGCCCTGCTCCTGCCGGGTAAGGATCTCATGGCTACCCAGGTTGGAGGTCATAATCACCACAGTGTTCTGGAAGTTGACGGTGCGACCATGGCTGTCGGTGAGCCTGCCGTCATCTAATAGCTGCAGCAAGATGTTGAACACATCGGGGTGCGCCTTTTCAATTTCGTCCAACAAAACCACCGAATAAGGTTTACGCCGTACCGCTTCGGTTAACTGGCCGCCCTCATCATAGCCAACGTAACCCGGGGGCGCGCCCACCAGGCGGGAAACGGCATGCTTTTCCATGTATTCGGACATATCCAGCCGGGTCATATTGCGCTCGTCATCAAACAACGACTGAGCCAGGGCCCGGGCCAGTTCGGTCTTGCCTACACCGGTAGGACCCAGAAATATAAAGCTGCCGATGGGCCGATTGGGGTCTTTAATCCCGGCCCGGGCGCGCAGCACAGCGTCGGACACCGCCCTTACCGCCTCGTCCTGGCCCACCACTCGCTTGTGCAGTTCCTCGTCCATGTGGATGAGTTTTTCCTTTTCCCCTTCCATCAGCTTGGTCACCGGGATGCCGGTCCAGCGGCTGACCACCCGGGCAATGTCTTCCTCGTCCACTTCCTCTTTCAGCAGCATACCATGCTGCTGCTTGCCAGCCAGGGTCTCTTCCTCGGCCTTCAGACGGCGTTCCAAATCGCCCAGCTTACCGTATTTCAACTCGGCCAGCCGGTTCAGGTCGTATTCCCGTTCAGCCCGCTCAATTTCCTGGCGGGTTTCCTCAATTTCTTTTTTCAGTTGGCGCACCCGGGAAATAGCTTGCTTTTCTACCTGCCATTGGGTGGTCATGGCGTCGGATTCACTGCGCAGTTCAGCCACCTGTTTTTTAATTTTATCCAGCCGGTCCTGGGAAGCCTGATCTTTTTCCTTGCTTAAAGCCGCTTCTTCAATTTCCAGCTGCATAATCCGGCGAGTGATTTCGTCCAGTTCCGCCGGCATGCTGTCGATTTCGGTGCGCAGCCGGGCCGCTGATTCGTCCATCAGGTCGATGGCCTTGTCGGGCAAGAAGCGGTCGGATATATAACGGTCGGAAAGCATCGCCGACGCCACCAGGGCGCTGTCCTGGATGCGCACCCCGTGGTGCACTTCGTAGCGTTCTTTTAAGCCCCTGAGAATGGAGATGGTGTCCTCCACCGACGGCTGGCTTACCACCACCGGTTGAAAGCGCCGTTCTAGAGCGGCGTCTTTTTCCACGTGTTTGCGATATTCATCCAGGGTGGTGGCGCCGATGGTGCGCAGTTCACCCCGGGCCAGCATAGGTTTTAAGAGGTTGCCGGCGTCAACGGAACCTTCTGCCGCCCCGGCACCCACCACAGTATGCAGCTCATCGATGAACAATATAATTTTGCCGTTGGATTGCTGGACTTCCTTAAGTACGGCCTTCAACCGTTCTTCAAACTCGCCCCGGTACTTGGCCCCGGCCACCAGGGCGCCCATATCCAGCTCGATGAGGCTTTTATCTTTCAGTCCCTCGGGTACGTCGCCGGCTACAATGCGCCGGGCCAGACCTTCCACTATGGCAGTCTTGCCCACGCCAGGCTCGCCGATCAGCACCGGGTTGTTCTTAGTGCGCCGGGACAGAATTTCCATCACCCGGCGTATTTCGTTGTCCCGGCCGATCACCGGGTCTAGTTTACCGTCGGCGGCCTGTCTGGTTAGGTCGCGACCGTAGCGTTCCAGAGCTTCATAAGTATCTTCGGGGTTTTCACCGGTAACCCGCTGGCTGCCCCGCACCGTCCGCAGCGAATTCAGCAGGCTATCCCTGGTCAGGCCGGCCCGGCGCAGCGCGTCAATCGTCTCGGGCTCACCGTCTTCCAAAAGGGCTAACAGCACGTGTTCCACGCTGATGTAGTCATCCTTCATGCCTTTGGTTTCCTTCTCGGCCCGGCCCATCACCCGGGCCATCCCGGTACCCATACGTAGCGAACTTTCGTAACCGGTGACCGCCGGTATCCGGCGCAACAGTTCCTCGGTCGCTGCAGTCAGGTTAACCGGGTTCACCCCGGCATGTTCCAGGATGCGTGGCACCATGCCCCCTTCCTGGGCCAACAACGCCGCCAGCATGTGCTTGCCCGTCACTTCCTGGTGATGTCTTTCTGCCGCCAGTTGCTGGGCTGAGGAAAGCGCTTCCTTTGATTTTTGTGTATAACGATTAATATCCATATGTTAAACCCGGTCCCTAGCCGGGTATTCACCTCCTTAGTTGGGGATATTGTGTCTATCCTTTTAAACGTTCAACTTCATCTTGCAGTTCTTCAATTCGTTCCAGTAAATCCACAATAATAGCTGCCCCCGGCAAGTTGACGCCCAGGTTCCGGCGCAGACGCATCACCCGGCGCAGGCGCGTTGCCTGCCGGGCGGTAACAAAACCCCGGCGGTAATCGATAATGCCCAGTTCACCCAATCGCTGGGCCAGGTCGGGGTGTACGCCCAAAGCGGTTACGTCCACCCAAGTGTCATCCTCGGCGGACGGGGTATGACAGTAGAACCGCATGTAAAAATTGGCCATATACTTACACCCCTTTCTTCAACGCGGCCAGCTGCCGGTACAGGTTTTCCTCTTCCGGTGTAAGAGTATCCGGGATGTCAATAACTATGCGGACGAGCTCGTCTCCGCGGCCGTCCTTGCGCGGCATCCCCTTACCGCGCAGGCGTAGGAGTCTGCCTGCTTTTATCCCGGCCGGCACCTTCATTTTAACCGGCCCGTCCAGGGTGGGTACGGACACCTGGTCGCCAAGCACTGCTTGCTCGGGGCGCAGCACCACCTCGGTTTCCAGGTCGTCGCCTTGCACCTTAAACCGCGGGTTGGGCAACAGACGCACTTTCAGGTACAGGTCGCCCTTTGCTCCGCCGGCATAACCTTCACCGCCCTGGCCTTTTAGCCGGATACGGCTGCTCTCGTGCACACCGGCAGGGATTCTTACCGTCAATGTTTTCATACCGGCGGTGGTACCGGTACCGCCGCAGCGGCTGCAGAAAGAGTCACCCTCAATGCCGGCACCGCCGCATGACGGACAGGCTTCCCGAGTGGAGAGCTGCAGGTGTTTTTCTCCACCCCGGTAGGCTTCCTCAAGGGTCAATTCCAGTTCAGCTTCCACGTCCTGTCCCTGGGCCGGGCGACTTGCACGCGCGCTCCGACCAGCCCGTCCGAAGTGTGAACCACCACCGCCGAAGAACATTTCAAAAAAGTTGCTAAAACCACCGGCGTCGCCACCCATACCACCTCCGCCCATGTTGTTATAGAACTTAAAGTCGCCCATATCCGGCGGCGGCTGGAAGTCCTGGCCGTCCCGCCATTTGGCACCCAGTCGGTCGTATTTGGCCCGCTTTTCTTGGTCACTTAAAACCTCGTAAGCCTCGTTAATTTGTTTGATTTTTTCCTCGGCCTTTGGCTTGTCATCACCGGGATGCAGGTCCGGGTGCCATTTGCGGGCCAGTTTACGGTAAGCGGTTTTTATTTCCTTTTCCGTGGCGCTGCGTTCAACGCCCAGTGTTTTATAATAGTCCTGAAATGCTACTCCCATATTGTTCACCTACCTGGCGGCTACCCGGACAGTGGCCGGGCGCAGCAGTTCCTTCCCAAATCGATAACCCCGGCGCATTTCTTCGGCAACATGACCGGGGGAATACTTGGTGCCGGATACGTAACCGATTCCTTCGTGTTCTTCGGGGTTAAAAGGAAGCCCCAAGGATTCCAGTTGTTCCAGGCCGTGCTTTTTAAAAACATCTATGAACTGGCGGTAGACTATGACCAGTCCCCGGTGCGTTCTTTCGTCTGCCAACTGAGCCAAAGCTCGCTCCAGGTTGTCTAATATCGGCAGCATTTCAGCGGCCAGTTCCTTTTTGCCCCGGTCAGCATAGCTCTGTGCTTGGCGCTCCACCCGCTTGCGGTAGTTGTCGAAGTCGGCCAAGGTGCGCAGGTGGCGGTTTTTTTCTTCTTCCAGTGCCTGGTGCAGGGTGTTTATATCACTCTGGGCCAGAGGTCCTTGTTTGTCTTGCATATGCTCAGCCCCTTTCCGGGGGTGTGGTTTATGTTGGGAGCAAGCCCCTAACTTATTGTAGCTTATTGTTATTGTGATTGGGATAGGTGTTTTAAATTTGCTTCATTTTAAATTTGCTTCAAATGATATTAGCAATAATTTAAAGCCAAACCTTCGGGTTGGTGTTATGGGCCGGGGTCAGGCCCCTAACTTATTGCAACTTGGTGCCTTGTATGGGTTTGCGTTTTGTTTTTTCCCGGGTGACATTAGCAATAAGTTAAGGGCCAGACCCCAGGGGGGTAGTTTATAGGCTGGGGTCAGGCACCTAACTTATTGCAACTTGGTTGCCTTGTATGGGTTTGCGTTTTGTTTTTTCCCGGGTGACATTAGCAATAAGTTAAGGGCCAGACCC
>JAENYQ010000053.1:0-8314 GCA_016841675.1 Desulfotomaculum sp. | reverse complement strand
TGGGGTCAGGCACCTAACTTATTGCAACTTGGTTGCCTTGTATGGGTTTGCGTTTTGTTTTTTCTCGGGTGACATTAGCAATAAGTTAAGGGCCAGACCCCCGGGGGGTAGTTTATAGGTTTGGGTTAGGCCCTTGCCTAGCGTTCTTCGAATTCAGCGTCTACTACGTCGTCGTCGGGTTTAGTTGTGGTTGGGCCGCCGGTCTCAGTGTTAGGCGCTCCGCCGCAGGTGCCCCCTGCGCAACCACCACCGGCTGCCTGGCCGTAGGCCGCCTGGGACAGCGAGTAGGCTGCCTGCTCCAGATCGCCTTTTAGGCTCCGAATCTTGTTAGTCGGTGCATTTTCCTTTAAGGCCGTACGCAGGTCGTTTAGCAGTTGCTCAAGGCGCGCTTGATCGTGTTCGGGAACTTTGTCACCCAGGTCTTTAATCTGCCGTTCGACCTGATAGGCCAGGGTGTCAGCCTCGTTGCGGATCTCTACTTCTTCCCGGCGTTTCTTGTCTTCGGTAGCATTGACCTCGGCTTCCTTCACCATGCGGTCAATTTCCCCCTGGTCCAGGCTGGTGGAACCGGTGATGGTGATGGTTTGCTCTTTGCCGGTGCCCTTGTCCTTGGCGCTCACTTTTAAAATCCCGTTGGCGTCAATATCAAAGGTAACTTCAATTTGCGGTACTCCCCTGGGCGCCGCCGGAATACCTTCCAGCTTGAACTGTCCCAAGGACCTGTTGTCCCGCGCCATTTCCCGCTCGCCCTGCAGTACGTGAATGTCCACGGCGGGCTGACTGTCTTCCGCAGTGGTAAACACCTGGCTACGGCGGACTGGAATAGTGGTGTTACGCTCAATAACCCGGGCCATCACGCTGCCCATAGTTTCTACTCCCAGGGACAACGGGGTAACGTCCAGCAGCAGCACATCTTTCACTTCCCCGGCCAGCACGCCGCCCTGGATGGCCGCACCAACCGCCACCACCTCGTCGGGGTTCACACCCTGGTGCGGGTCTTTGCCGCCGGTAAGTGATTTAACCAGTTTCTGTACCGCCGGTATTCGGGTGGAACCGCCCACCAAAATTACTTCGTCTATATCCTTTTCCGTCAACTTCGCATCGGCCAGCGCCGCCTGGACCGGACCGCGACACCGCTCCACCAAGTGGTGGGTCAGGTCGTCAAACTTGGCACGGGTCAGTTTCATTTCCAGGTGTTTGGGTCCGCCGGCGTCTGCGGTGATAAAGGGCAGGCTGATTTGGGTTTCCATGGTGGTGGAAAGTTCCATCTTGCCTTTTTCCGCCCCCTCAGTAAGACGCTGCAGTGCCTGCTTGTCGGTGCGTAGGTCAATACCGTAGTCTTTTTTAAATTCTTCGGCCAGCCAATCCACAATAGCCTTATCAAAATCATCGCCGCCCAGATGGGTATCACCGTTGGTGGACTTCACCTCAAACACGCCGTCACCAACTTCCAAGACCGACACGTCGAAGGTGCCACCGCCCAGGTCGAACACCAGAATAGTTTGGTTGGTTTTTTTATCCAACCCATAGGCCAACGCTGCCGCGGTGGGTTCGTTGATGATGCGCAGCACGTTTAAACCGGCTACCTTACCGGCGTTCTTGGTGGCCTGCCGCTGGGCGTCGTTGAAGTAGGCCGGAACGGTAATCACCGCGTCGGTCACCTTTTCACCCAGGTACTTGGAGGCGTCGTCCACCAACTTGCGCAATACCATGGCCGAAATCTCCTCGGGGGCGTAATCCTTACCGCGCACGTTAAAGCGTACGGCATCATTGGGTCCGGATGCTACATTATAAGGGACCAGTTCACGCTCACCCGTTACCTCGGAATAACGGCGGCCGATAAACCGCTTGGACGAATAAACGGTGTTCTGGGGGTTTAGCACCGACTGACGCCGGGCCACTTGGCCCACCAGCCGCTCGCCGTCGTCCTTGATGGCCACCACCGAGGGGGTAGTGCGTGCTCCTTCCGCATTCACTATTACCGTGGGCTTACCGCCCTCCATAACGGCCACTACCGAATTGGTGGTGCCCAGGTCAATACCTACTGTTTTAGCCATGGTTCATTCCTCCTTAAATTCACCTTTTGATTATTATTTGTTTAAAACTCTAAATTAAATGGTTAAAAAATACTTTACCTAAATATAAACAAATTCTTAATTTTTTAAAAAGAAACCTGCCGGGAAGAGGGAGTTACTGCTCAACGTTAATGTCTATTTCTCTGAACTTGCTCTCTTCTTCTTTGGGCAGGGTGATATCCAGCACACCGTCTTTGTATTGGGCTTTAATAGCATCGTATTTCACCGGAGCGTCTATGGCAAAGGAACGGCTGAATGAACCGTAAGCCCGCTCAACCCGGATATAATTAGTGTTTTCTTCCTTTTCCTCTTTGCGTCGTTCGCCCCTAATGGTCAGTACATTGTCCTTATAGCCCAGTTTGATGTCCTCGCGGTTCATACCCGGGATTTCTGCTTTAATGACAATTGCCTCGGGTGTGTCCTTAATATCAACCGGAAACATCCATCCCTGGGCTAAAGCCCCTTTTTCGGGGTATCGCATAGGCGGGTTTTCGTCTAATAGCCTGCTGATGGAATTTTGGATGCCCATCAATTCACGGAAAGGATCCCATCTTACCAGAGACATTTTTAACAACACCTCCTGAAATTTGGTAAAGCTTCTTCTTAATTTCCCAAAACTTTCCCGGCAGGTTTATTGACTTTAACTTTGACCTTCCTTGACCTTATTATAAAAAAAAGGTTTTTTTATGTCAACAGATTTTTTAAAATATTTTCCTTATTTAGTTCCCCGAAAAAACCTTGGCAAGGGGTTTGGGATTATCGGAAGGGGAAATTATAAATTAATTGTTTTGTAAGTTTTTGTTTATTAAATTGCAATGTTAATAGCATAAAATTAACAATAAAACATTGAAAGGGGTTTAAAAATGAAAGTCCTGGTACCTGTAGATGGTTCGGAATACTCAATGCGCGCTGTTGAATATGCCCTAACAATGGCCAAAAGTCACCCTGAAACAAAGGTTACCCTATTGACGGTAGCCTGTGCAGAGCTATCTAAAACATACGATTTTAACCTAATGAATATTGAAGAACTTTATAAACAGTGTATTGACACCTGGCGCCCGATTCTTAATAAAGCTAAAAAAATGTTTACGGACGCGGAGCTGGATGTTGAAGATGTGATCCTGGGTGGGGACCCGGCCACTATTATTATTGATTATATTAATGAACACGGCTTGGACAGGGTAATAATGGGCAGCCGCGGCCAGGGGAGCATCAAGGGGCTAATCCTGGGGAGTGTCGCCTACAAAGTGCTGGGGAAAGTTAAAGTACCGGTGACCATCATTAAGTAATGGCATAAATTTGCTTTAAGAAGCCTAATCCTTGGTCGTGTAGCTTACAAAGTGCCGGGCAAAGTAAAAATATCGGTAAATATTGTGAAGTAATTAATTTGGTTTGCATAAAACGGGAGGATAAATATTTTGGATGATACCCATCCCCTACGAACGGGAAAAGAAAGCGCCATAAGCAAGAACCCTGTTGATACTCCGGCCCGGTTTCATTACCTTTTACCTTTAATTTGACATGGCCTGCATCAATCCTGACGAAACATTAACTCGGCCCGGACGGGCCATATTGGAAGCCATGCGTCAACCTGCTCCTTTGAATCAGGTGTCAGCTGGTTCAGGTGTGCCTCTGTACCGGGTACGCAGCGTAATCCGTGAATTGCTGGACGCCGGACTGGCGAATGCGGATGGAGAACTGTACAACATTACGGAACAGGGAATTGGAAAACTAAAATAGCTAAAGATGGGACCAAAGTAAAGGAAGGATGGAAATAATGCAAAAGTGGAAATGCGACCAATGCGGCTATACCTTTGATGCTTACGCGGATAAACTGCCTAAGAATTGCCCATCCTGTGGGCAAAAGTGCACTTTTTTAAACGTTACCTGCTATATTCCCGAGTGCGAGATGCCCAAAGGACCTGGTTTCGACCCCCGCATCGGCGGCAAAGATTAATAGTTTCTTATAAAAAACCAACTTGATGCACTATTTACCAACAACCGGTTGCCGTTGGCAAAAGGCGGCGGTACCGGATAACATAAACAGGCGGTGGTGCCGGTTTAGCCAGCCACCGTCTGTTTGTTCTTGTTAAGGAAAGCATACCAGAAGGGCATCTTTTTTCAAAAACCGAAAAAAGCTACCCTTCTTGTTTTTCATTGTTTTTTTGTTGACTGTATTCGCTTTTTTAATCTATTATTATATATACAATTTTAAATGTATGGAGATAATAATGTTTATAATAACTAAGGACTGCCGTTTTTGTAATACCTGCCTCACCGTTTGTCCCGTGAATGCTATAGAAAAAACATACCCGTTTTATCGCATCAACCAAAACAGCTGTATTGAGTGCGGGGCGTGCAAAGAAAATTGCAGTTTTAACGCCATTGAGTTTATTGAATAGCTAATCGTGTTCTGACCGGATGTCACTGGTTAACCCAAAATAACGTTGATAAACTTTCTGATTACTTCCGCGCCACCTACCACAGCGCCGATGCTGCTGCCTATATTAGCAAAAACAACCACCAATAGGATATGAATTACTTTATTACGCCAGAAGCCCTTGATCGATAATACATCTTCCGAAATATTTTCAAAATCCTGAACGTTAGGCTTTCTCACCAGTGCTTCTGTTAGGCCTGCAAACCAACCAGCGGCCAGAAGCGGGCTTAAAGAGCTGATGGGTGAGACTATAAAAGCAGTCAATATAGCCAGGGGATGGCCAAAAGCAATTAGTGTGCCCAAAGCAGACAAAGAACCGTTCCAGAGAACCCAGCTTACCAGTTGGTCAATGCCCGCAGCCCTGTCCACAGAAAAAGTAGATACAATTAAACCCAATATCAGCACCGGAATGGTCCAGGCTATTACCTTAAAAACTTTAGAGGTAGGCGCTACGAAGGAAAGCTTTTCCAGGTCGTGGTCGTTAGCCAGCTCTTCTTTGATTCCAGGCACATGGCCGGCTCCTAGTACTGCCAGCACCTTATTCCCCGGGGCGGTTTTAATTTTTTGAGCCAGGTATTTATCCCTTTCATCTATTAGAACTGACTTAAACTTGGGTGAATGCTCGGATAATTCATTTAAGGCAGAAGTCAGCATATCCCCACTCTTCATTCTTTCCAGCTCTTCTTCGGTAATATCTTCCTTGATAACCATACTCAATAAAATTTGAAAAAGCAGATTCATTTTTCCCCAAAGGCTCATCCCCTGCCAAAGCCGCATCATAGTGGTCTGAATATCCCGGTCAGCCAAGCAAAGAGTGGCCCTAACGTCATTGGCTGACGCCATGCCCTGGATCATTTCTTGACCCGGTTGAATACCAAACTGTTTGGCCAATCTTTTCTGGTAAGAAGATACGATCAAGTTAACCAACAACAGCAGGGATTTGCCATCTTTGATAATTTTGACAATATCGGTATTCTTCCACCTATCGGCATCTGTAACAGCCTGGTACCGGGACTGACAGAGCTCTACACAAACCGTATCGGGTTTTTCTTCCTCAATTAGCTCTTTTACCTCATCAACACTTCTCCTTGATACATGGGCTGTCCCAATAAGTATTATTTGTCTGCCGCCCATCTCGATCCGGTGCACGTTTTCACTAGCCATCATATCACTTCCCAAGCTTTTCTTATGTATTTCCAGGTGCAACAACAACAATAATATCATATTTACTGGCAATATCCCAGCGGTCCAAAAGCTTGTTTGATTGATAAAATACAAACCCCTGCCCAAGAATCTATTTCGGTAACGGAGTTATTCGTTACCAATTTATCCTACAGTAGTTTCGCTAGTCTTTTCTTTCCTGTTCTTTTTTTACCTTTGGGTTCAGGTAAAAAATATGGCCGTCCTTTAACCGGCTGCACATGTATCCTCTTAATTTAAGGTTTTGTTCATAGCACTGACTAACAACATAAAGCAAGCAGTCAAAAAACAGTAACTCATGGTCACTTTAACTGCTCAAGTGTCCATATTTTTGTCTAAATGACGGACAGTGCATCATTATCGGACACGTTTTTTAATACCCTTCTTGTATTTTATCGGGAAACAAGTTTGCTCTATTTGTTTTTAATAGTTATTTCTTAAGGTAAATATTTAAATACTTCTTGTGTAGGTATAGATGTTGCTAAATACCTATATGGTTGTTTATTTACAACAAAAACATATCTAAAATAAATAAACTATTTTACCATATTTATTCATCTAAAATTTGGTATAAAGATTTGTCAGAATATATAGTTACACTTAGAATTATTTGAATTCTTTAAAAAACCAATGTAATAACAAATAATTTATGATATATTATTTCAATAAGTAGTATTTTAATTTAATTTAAAATTTAATAAAGAAAGGATGTGAAAATACATAAGAAGAATGTGATAATACGTTAAATATTCTGAAGCTTCGAACCATTAAATTTAATGTATTATTTTATTTCTATTTGCAAAGTTTTTATTATGTTAAAAGTTTATATTGGATATCATGTCATGTTTTCACAGATGGGAATTTTATTAGGGGGAATTTTAATGAAAAGGAAAGTGCAAACATTTTTGTTCGCATTGACATTGGGAATTGCGCTGTTATTGGTTGGCGGCTGTGGAAGTTCTAACAATGATCCGGCGGGTGAACAAGCAGGCGAAACTATTAAATTAAGATTTGCAAATTACTTCGCTGCAGAGAGTGGCCCAGGAAAAATTGGTCAAGTATTTGCTGATGATATAAATAAACTTACTGACGGCCAAATTGAAGTAGAATACTATCCCGGCGGTATGCTGCTCGGACCGGACAAAACGTATGATGGAGTATCCCAAGGAATCGTTGACATTGGTTTTTCCAACCTCAGCTATACTTTCGGCAGATTCACTCAGACAGAGGTACTTGACCTCCCCTTAGGTTTTCCGAACGCCTGGGTGGCCAACCATGTCTCTGTTGATTATTTCAATGAGTTTCAACCAAAAGAATTTGATGATGTACACATGCTCACTTTGCATTCCTCTGCGGTAAATAATATCATTACCGTCAACAAACAGGTCAAAACACCGGCAGATCTTAAGGGCCTTAAAATCAGAGGTACCGGCTATATAGCAAAGGTAGTAGAGGCGTTAGGGGCTGCACCGGTTGCGGTAGCTACGCCAGAAACTTATGATAGCTTGTCCAAGAACGTCATTGATGGCGTTATGCTGCCCTATGAAACGGTTGAAACCTTTAGGTTCGGAGAAGTTACCAAAAATGCAACTGAGATTTGGCCTCTGGGTCAGGTTTATACCTTTTATATTGTTATGAACAACAACAAATGGGAGCAGCTTACACCGGAGCTTCAGAATATTATCACCGAATATGTTCAAGGAGACTTTAGTGAGAAACTAACCACAATGTGGAATGACATCGATATTGAGGGCTTGAAATACATCACGGAATCCGGCTACAATATTACAAAATTGAGCCAGGAAGAATTGGTTGCCTGGAAGCAGTTGTCTGACACGGTTGTAAAAGATTATACTAATAACATGGTGTCCAAGGGTTATAGCGAAGAGGAAGTTAATAGTTGGATTAATTTTATCCAGGAAAGGATCGACTACTGGACCGCACAGCAAATAGAACAAGGTGTTAAATCCTCAACTGGTCCGGATGAGGTTCGCGTAACTCTTTAATAACTAGCAACCAAATTTTTTGCTAATAGTTAGCTAAAAATGATTAGGGCCGCCACATCAGAGGCAATATGAATGAATAGGTGGCCCTAACTTATTTTTTCTATATAACAATTTATAGTTGTGAGATTTGCCGTAAGGAGGTATTGTGGATGAGATTTAAGCGCGTTGCTGAAGGCTTAGAGTGGGCAGGCCTTTTGGGACTGATGCTAATGCTGCTTTTTACCCTAATTGACGTGATTGGTTCCACTGTATTTAATAAACCTCTTCGGGGTGCAACCGAATTGGTCGGTTATACACAAATTATAGCCATTGGCAGTGCTGTGGCAGTTGCCTTCTATGCCAATCGACATATCGCCATTGAATTTTTGGTCATGCATCTGCCTAAATCGGCCAAAAATGTGGTTAATAAATTTGTGGCAATTGTTTGTTTGGCTTTTTTCATTATTCTTTGCTGGCAAAGTTTCATTTACGGATTATCCCTCCAGAAATCGGGGGAAATGAGTTCAACAGCCTATTTGCCCCTGTATCCTTTTGCTTATTTTATTGCCATTGCTGCTGTTGTAGCTTCGTTATACTTTGTTGATCGACTTTTG
>JAENYQ010000160.1 GCA_016841675.1 Desulfotomaculum sp. | reverse complement strand
TACAGTGGTTGGATTCATAGCAATGACACGACGCTGTACCACTTACTGAGTTAACGGTATAACCATAAAGGGAATAATCATGCTTAAAATAAATAAGCCTGAGCCGGGCAGTATTTTAAGAAAACCTTAAACTTTTGGCAAAGGTATTTTAAGAACTCCAGCTTATAATGCGACTATACTAAAAATCAAAACAATATAATAGCAGGCGAGGTCATAAACTAATCTGCATAATTCAGCATGCAATGAACAGTTTTAAGGAGGGAATAATTTGAAACCGGTAGAGATTAAACCCGGTGTTTACTGGGTGGGGGCTATTGACTGGAACCTGAGGTATTTTCACGGTTACCTGACCCCCCGCGGTACCACCTATAATGCTTACCTAATCATCGACGATAAAATAACGCTGGTGGATACGGTCAAGCATTACCTATATGATGAGATGCTAAGCAGAATCAAGGAAGTGGTTGATCCGGCCCAAATCGACTACCTGATTGTCAATCATGTAGAGATGGACCACTCCGGCTGCGTGCCCAAAATCATGGAACTGCTGCCCAAGGCCAAAGTGGTCACCTCGCCTCAAGGTAAAAAGGGTTTGTTGCGCTACTTCAAAAGGGAATGGGACTTTATGGTGGTCAATTCCGGCGAGCAGCTGAACATCGGTGCCAGGACACTTAACTTTGTGCATGTACCCATGGTCCACTGGCCGGATTCAATGGTTACATATATCCCCGAGGATAAGCTGCTGCTGCCCAACGATGCCTTCGGTCAGCATATCGGCAGCGCGGCCCGTTTCGACGACCAGGTGGGCTGGGACATCATCCACGAAGAGGCCGCCAAATACTATGCCAACATTGTGCTGCCCTATGGAGATAATGTGCTTAAAGCTCTGGACGTGGTTTCCCAGTTGGACATCGACATGGTCGGGCCCAGCCATGGTGTCATCTGGCGCTCCTACCTGGATAAGATAGTGCCGGTATACCGCAAGTGGGCCGGTAACGAAACCGAGCCCAAAGCAGTGATTGTGTACGATACCATGTGGGATTCCACCACGCGCATTGCCCTGGCGCTGCAGGAAGGGCTGGAAGAGGCCGGTGTGCCGGTAACCGTGCGGTTTCTGCAGACCAACCACATGTCCGAAATCATGACTGACCTGCTGACATCCCGGGCGGTACTGGTCGGATCGCCTACCCTGAACAATGGCATGCTGCCCAGTGTCAGCGGCTTCCTTACCTATATCAAGGGCCTGCGGCCCAAGAAACGCATCGGCCTGGCCTTCGGTTCCTACGGTTGGGGCGGCCAGGGGGCCAAGGAAGTGGCGGCCATTCTAAACGGCATGGGCTGGGAGATGCCGGTGGACTTCATTAACCTGCAGTATCTGCCCGACGACCAGGAATTAGACGGTGTCCGGGAAGCCGGTCGAAAACTGGGTGCTGCCATCCTGGCTTAGTAATAGTATTTGGTGACTTTTTAATCAAAAATGGTTAATATTAACTAAAAGGAATATGGAGGTTGAATAATGACCCAGTTAATGCAAGTTTACAAGTGTGGCATTTGCGGCAATATCGTGGAGGTAATCCACACCGGCCAAGGTGAGTTGGTCTGCTGTGGTAAGCCCATGAACCTGGTGGTTGAAAATACCGTGGACGCCGCCAAGGAAAAACACGTACCGGTGATTGAAAAGAACGGCGACAGCGTCAAAGTAACTGTGGGCAGCGTATCGCATCCCATGGAGGAAAAACATTACATCGAGTGGATTGAGTTGATTGTGGATGGTAAGTCCTACCGCAAGTTCCTGAACCCCGGCGAATTCCCGGTGGCCGAGTTCTGCGTCCCCGACGGCAACGAAATCCAGGCCCGGGAATACTGCAATCTGCACGGCGCCTGGAAGGCGAAGCTTTAAACGCCCGATTGGCATAAACTTATTTAGCAGCGAAGGCATCAAAGGAAGACCGCGGCGCAGCCTGCGGTCTTCCTTTAATGCCTTCGCTGCTACTAATAATCTGAAGGCCTGGCCCCTAGGATGGTTTTTTCGTAATTGATTTCATCCATGGTGCGAACTCCCAGACGTCTTATTACCGCTAGTGGGGGACACCAACCCTGAAGGGAATGTTGCAGCATAAAAAGTCCAGCTATCCCCCCTAAGGCAAACCATTTTTTATTTTCCAAGTGCCAGGTCTAAAACCTTCGCCTTTAGGCGAATAGCTTT
>JAENYQ010000052.1 GCA_016841675.1 Desulfotomaculum sp. | reverse complement strand
ATTTGTTAAGATCCATTAAATAAATTCCTCCCATACATATTTTTTTATTAAACCACTACACTACAATTGGATTTTTGTTAACCACTTCAACTACCTTTGTCCTAACACTATTTACGCCGGCAATTACATTTGTCGTCGTTAACCACCCCCTATTTGGGAACTTAGAGGAAACTATGATGGTTTAATAAATTCGTAAGTGATTTGACCATTGGGCAAGTTTACAACCTGCGTCTTTAATTGCATTACCACCATCGTTTCTTCCTTGGCGATAGCACTACTCAATCGGCCAAAAACTTTAATCCCGTTAAAGTCAACCAGGGCTAGGGTGTAGGGGACGTCTTTTTCAAAACCGGTGGGAGCGTAGTTGACGCGGGTATAGCTTAACAGGTTTCCCGTTCCATCAATTTTTATCCATTCCATGTCATTACCAAGGCAACCGCAGCAGTCCGCCCGGGGCGGAAAATAAGTCTTTCCACAGCTTCTGCACTTGGTATATTTAAGCTCTTTGTTTTCTAAACCTGCCACAAAAGCGTCTACCTTAGTCAGGGAAGTAAAACTTTTGTGCCCAAATTTTTCAAAACCCATTATTTTTACCTCCCCAGGATGATCACGTTGCCGTAAACTCCAACGCCGCCGATATTATGAACCAGCCCTATTGCGGCCCCCGGCACTTGGATTGCTCCGGCCTCACCACGTAACTGCTGAACAATAGTCCGTACCTGTGAACCCCCGGTGGCGCCGATGGGGTGTCCCTTGGACAAAAGTCCCCCGTCTACGTTGACGGGTATTTTACCCCCAATATAGGTTTCACCTGCCCGGATTAGTTCCATGCCTTTACCTGGTTCAGCAAAGCCTAGGTTTTCATAAGCCATCATTTCAGCGATGGTGAAACAATCGTGCACCTCGGCTACGTCGATATCCCGGGGTGTAACTTTGGCCATGGCATAAGCATTTTTAGCGGCCACCCGGGCGCTGGCCAGCCCGTTTAAAGCATCCCGTCCGGACATGGTCATAGTTGCTGTGGCTGAGCCGAGACCCATAATCCAGACCGGTTTTTTGGTTATCTCCCGGGCCTTTGCATTGCTGGCCATGATGATACAAGAGGCTCCGTCGGCATTGGCACAGCAGTCAAACTTCTTAAGCGGGCCGGCCACCAATCCGGCATTTAAGGCGTCATCCAACTTAACTTCTTTACGGTAAACAGCTTTTTCATTTAAGATTCCGTATTTTGATGATTTTACTCTAATCATGGCCAGGTCTTTTTCCGTACTGCCATAGCCGGCAAAATGGGCCCGGGCGTGCATGGCGTAGTATGCCGGCATCATGGTGCCAAATGGTGATTCCCACAAAATGTCCGCTCCGCGGCCCATGCGTTCTTGGGAATCGGCAGATGATATTTTAGACATTTTCTGAAAGCCTAAAATGATCACGATATCGTGCAGTTCGGACTTAATCATCGAGTAGCCAATTTTGATGCCGGTCGTGCTGGAGGAGCAAACGCTCTCCACAGCAAATGTGGGCTGCGGGTTCAACCCTAGATATTCGGCAATTATTCCCGCCGGGCTGCGCTGGTTATCGTATTCCGGTGCCGAGCAGATTATGGATGCATCAATATCAACGCTACTGATACCCGCATCCTGCATGGCTTCCCTGTATGCTTCAAAGGCTAATTCCCTGATGGAACCCTGGTAACCCCTGACAAAGGCGCTTTGACCCACCCCTATTATCGCTACATCTTCTTTGGACATTGATGAACCTCCTGGAATAAGAACATTCCAGCACCGTAATTACAGCATGACCATGCCGCCATCCACACAGATGGTTTGGCCGGTGATATAAGCGGAATCATCGGAGGCTAGAAATACGATCATGGGACTGATTTCTTCCGGCTTGGCAAACCGGCCCAGCGGTATGCGTTCCAGGTACTTGGCTTTAAACTTGGGGTCGGTGGCAATGGTTTTGGTCATTTCCGTTTCGGCCATCGGGGCCACGGTATTAACCCGAATATTATACCGGGCCAATTCTTTGGCTGCAGATTTGGTCAGGGCGTACACCCCGCCCTTAGCCGCCGTATAATTCACTTGGCCGATGGTGCCTAAAAGTCCGGCGGACGATGTTATATTGATAATGGAGCCGGATTTTTGTTCCATCATTGGTTTTGCCACGGCCTGCAGACAGTAAAATGTTCCAGTGAGATTGATTCGAATGACCTCGTCCCATTGTTCCGGAGTCATTTT
Source organism: Desulfotomaculum sp. (assembly GCA_016841675.1). Lineage (GTDB taxonomy): Bacteria > Bacillota > Desulfotomaculia > Desulfotomaculales > Desulfallaceae > BRH-c8a. The sequence continues at coordinate 22,604 of JAENYQ010000052.1, read as the reverse complement.
CCATAACATGCCCGGTTTGGTAATTCCCGCGTTGTTAAAAAGTATATCTACCCGGCCAAATTCGGTTAGGGTTTTCTCCACCATGTTTTGGACCTGCTCGTGGTCACCGATGTCCACGCTCATAACCAGATACCGGGCGCCCGTCGCCTTGACTTTTTCCACTACCGGACTTTCTTGGCTGATGCTGCGGCTGACCATTACGACAGCAGCGCCTGCATTGGCCATACCAACAGCCACGGCCTCACCTATACCCTGCCGAGCGCCTGTAATAATTGCCACTTTTCCCTGCAGATTCACTTTATCCTCACCTTTCAATGTAGATAAACCCTTGGCAAACGCTTTATTAAAAGAGCTTATTTAACTCATTGTTCCTTTGGTGCATGAGTTGCTTGGCCTAAATAATTTCCTATTTATGTGGTTATGCTTAGGATCTCCCAAACCCCCTAACTACACTATATGGTATCGTCCTGATAAAAAAAATCGCTTAAAAGCATGGAAGTGGTGCAACGGGGGGTGAAACAAGAGTTAACTCTTTTTAGCTATTATTTTTACCCGTTAGTGTTGACATTATTTTTAAAAAAGTTATACAATCTATTAGTAGGGAAGGGAGACGAAGGCCTTTTGTTAACTGTAAAATCCATTGAACCAGAACTGATTTTGGCCTGTCAAGTTGGTCCTTCATTTAAAACAAACCCCGATTTAGAGATATCTTTGCAACAGATATTGGAAACTTCCGTGCAATCATTTGGTTTTTGGCGGGCTACCTTTGTGCTCGTTCGGGAAGGTAAAGCCCCTGTCTGGTGGCATGCTGAAAACAAGCTTATACCCAAGGACAAGCTTAAAAAAGGTCACTGGATAACCTTGCAACACAACTTGAATCGGCTTGATGACGTAGCGGACAATATGCTGCTTGAACCTTTAAACCCGACGGCATATACAACTCTGCCGGTGATTTTACAGGTTGATAATCCGGTAGGTACAATGGAAGTTGGCATTTTTAATACTGACCCCAATACTGCCGAATATATGTTGATTAAGGCGCTGTCGCTAGGCCGACATATGGCCGATATCATTCAGGAGTCTTTGTTTGGACTTGGCAAAAATCACAAATTCAGGAACGTAGCGGCTTGGATGGAAATGATTAGCACCATTAGTTCAACTTTGGACATTCGACAGGTGCTGCATGTCGTGGCCCAGTTAACTGCAGATTTGTTTCTGGCCCGGAGTTGTATACTGATGTTGGATGAAAACGACCATACCTTGATTCCCGCTGTGGCAGTAGGCAGCTATGATAATAAGCTGAAGGAAAAGTTTAAGGCCTTAAAAAACTACCCCCCTTTCAAGGCCATAACTATGGCCATAAGAACTCAACGGCCGATTGTAGTTACACCGGATAATATCAAGGACTATGTGCCGGCAAGTATTGTAGAAGATTTTAATTATAATTGGATGGTTTTTGCACCAATGATTAAGAACAATAAAATTATCGGAGTTTTGCAGGTGGACAGGCCTTATGGACCTGTCGGGTTTGATGCTGAGGCGGCCGAAACTATTTTTTCCGTGGCCAGAGCCACCGCTATTGCCATTGAAAATGCCAGACTGGTTGAAGTTTTGGGACAAAAGGAACAGCTATTACACCAACTAGTCAACAAAATAATTACCGCCCAGGAAGATGAGCGCAAACGCTTAGCTTCAGACCTGCATGACGGGATCATCCAATCCATGATTGCTATTTGGTATCGTTTGCAAAGAGTCTCTGCAGCTGCGGATAAAATTCCTGAAGAATGGCGCAAGGAAGTATCCGGTTTAACCAGGCTATTTGGGGAACAAATTCAGGAAATCAGGCGCATTTTGTATGACCTGAGGCCCATTATTTTGGACAACTATGGCTTGGTGCCGGCTATTCGGTCTTTTGTCGAAAAAATTCAAGAACAGCATGATTTTATAATTGAATTAACAATGCATGGGGCAGACGTAAGGTTTCCGCCACAAATAGAAATTACGCTTTTCCGTATTTTGCAGGAAGCGTTGACCAACGTTATTAAACACTCCGAGGCTACGCTGGTTAAAGTAGTTTTTTCTACAAACGATAAGGAAATTATCATGTCGATCACGGATAACGGCCAAGGGTTGGATAAAGCAGCCCTTAACCAATCCCAGGCGCAGGTCGGTCTTGGCCTGGCCAGTATCCAGGAAAGAGCACTCCTATTAAACGGAACATGTATAATTGATTCCCAATCCGGTGAGGGTACCCGGGTGGAAGTAAGCATCCCGCTTTTAAATAGGCAAGGACCGGAAGCGAACGAATAAGTTGGGGACAGAGGAGGTAAACGGCATGTCATCGATAAACCTAATGATCGTAGATGACCACCCCATGATCAGGGAAGGCCTGGTGACCATGTTGAGTACCAATGAAGATATTATTGTGGTAGGCAATTGCGGAGACGCCGAGGAAGCCGGCCGGATGGCTTTGACCCATAGGCCGGATATAATTTTAATGGACATAAAAATGGAAGGAACCAATGGCATTGAAGCGGCCAAACAAATTTTAAACAAACAACCGGATATTAGAATAATCTTTCTTACTGTTTTTGAAGATACTGAGTTCGTTCGGCAAGGCCTACAGGCCGGCGCATCCGGATATATCTTAAAACATGTTTCCCAAGAAAAATTAATCGACAGCATCCACCGCGTTCATCAAGGGGAGACAGTCATTGATCCCGGGGTTTTTAACCGGATAGTCAATGATTACGTTAAATACTCCAAATCAAATGAGCAGCAAAAGCAGCTTGAGGAAGCGGCCCCGACAGTAGAACTTACTCCCAGAGAGCGGGAAATTCTTCATTTTCTAATTAAAGGGATGACCAACAAAGAAATATCAGCAGCTACGCACCTCGCCGTAGACACAATAAAAACCCACCTAAGGAATATTTTCCGTAAGATGGGTATAAAAAACCGTTCCCAAGCGATTACCCAGGGGCTTAAAATTCTAAAAATTAACCAGCGATAATGGTTTATATCTAATTGGGTCAGTCGCTCCAGGTGCCGTATCTTTCTCGTAGTATCCGGTGCATTATTTTGCCGGTACCCGTTCTTGGCATTTCTTCTTCTGTAATAAAATCTACTGACTTAGGCCTTTTGAAGCCGGCTATTTTATCATGGCAAAAAGCCATAATTTCCCTGGCCAGCTCAGCGCTAGGCTGGTATTGATCATGCAGCACAATTACGGCTTTGATCGATTCCCCCCATTTTTCATCAGGGATGCCACAAATTGCCACGTCCTTTACCGCCGGGTGACTGCCAACCACATTTTCCACTTCCGACGGGTAAACATTTTCGCCCCCGGTGATAATCATATTTTTCTTTCTATCCACCAGGTAGTAATAACCTTCTGCATCTCTTTTACCCATATCGCCGGCGGTACACCACTCGCCCTTAAAAACTTCACTGGTTTTTACTTGGTCATGCCAGTATTCTTTAAATACACTTGGTGATCTGGTATAAAGTTCTCCCACTTCTCCGTCGGGTACTTCGTTACCATCCTCATCCAGCAGTTTAATGGTATCAATGCCAAAGATTTCCCGCCCTATGGAACCTAATTTTCTGAACTGGTCTTCGGGCCTCAGGTAAGTAATCAATCCCGCTTCCGTAGACCCGTAGGCCTCCCATAGTTCCGCAGATTTGAAGTACTCCATGATGGCCAGCTTCAAATCTTTCCGAGCTGGAGCGGATGAGACCAATAGCTGTCTGATGTTGCTGACATCGTACTGTTTTTTAACTTCATCCGGTAAGGCCAGCAGCATGATATAGTGGGTGGGAACAAGTGAAGTAAAAGTTACCTTAAATTCTGCTAGTGTCCGCAATAAGTCTTCAGGGTCAAAACTAACCATGCTATAGACCATCACCGGTGCGGATACGTAAGTGTAAGCAAAGGAATAGTAGATTGAATTTACATGGCACATAGGCATAACCATCATCGTTTTGTCGGTGGGTCTTACCCCCATGTTGATGTTGCTTAGTAGGTACTGGGCAATAAGACTCTCGTGAGTTTTGACAACGCCTTTCGGTTTTCCGGTTGTGCCTGAGGTGTACATGATAGTCCAGGCATCTTCAGCATCTACCATTACATCGGGTTCGTCAGAATTACCCCTAGTGATAATATCTTCATAATGTAAGTATCCTTCCGGAAGTTCCCCGTCCCCCAGGTAAATATAGTTTGCTGCAGGGATGCTTTGCAGTTTGTCCCTAACGCTGTTGACACTATCAATAAATGGCGCTTCGACTATAAATGAATTGCACCCGGAGTGATTGACGATATAGTCAATATCTTGCGGGGTTAGCCGGAACATTACGGGAACAGCAATTTGCCCTCCCTTGGCACAGGCCGCGTAAATTTCCATCCACTCCACGCGGTTGTAGGCAATAATGGCTATCCGATCACCGTAGCCCACATCCATAGCTTTGAGGGCGTTGGCCAGTCGGCATGATCTATCGTTCCATTCTTTAAAGGTATAACTCTTGCTTTTGTCCTGACAGCCTAGTTTATCCGGGTAGTTGCGAGCATTCATCTTTAGTACGGTTCCAACAGGCATCCATTTGCTAACGGTCATATATAATCCCTCTTTCATAGCTTTTGTTGTGGCAAATATGGACTAACGACAGCGTTTTACATCTTTCGCTCATCCACAACCCTGACCGCTTTACCTTCATATCGCTTTAAGCTGCCAATGGGTTTAAAGTGCACTTTGCAGGTTATTTCCAGGTAACTGTGCAGAGTTTTTTCAAGCGTGCTAATATATTCATCATCAATGTTAGCACCGGAAACCGGCTCGACTTCCACCTTCAGGGTATGCAGCCCTTTTCGGCTTCCTATTACCAGTTGCCAGTTTTCACTTATATCGGGGTGCTGTAACAATACGTCCTCCACCTGGCTGGGGAAAATGTTGGTTCCGCTTACCAGTAGCATATCATCCACACGGCCAAGGAAATTGGTTATGCGGGGATGGGTGCGCCCGCATTCGCAGGTGTCAAAATTAACTATTACTCGGTCTCCGGTACGATAGCGTAGAATGGGCATAGCTTCATAATTAAGGTTGCTCAATACCAGTTCACCAGGCGTGCCTGGTTGCACTGCTTCCAGGGTATCCGGATCGAGCACCTCAATTAGGTAATGGTCCATCCAGATATGGATGCCGCTCTCGCTCTCACAGTCCATGCTCATGGGGCCGCCCATTTCGGTAAGGCCGTAACAGCGTCGCATGCCTCCGCCGTGTGCCTTATAACCCATACGCTCATTAATCCGGTGTCTTAGTTCATCCGTACACGGTTCACCACCATGGAAACCCAACCTTAATTTTAAGTCCCGAACCGGGTCAATGCCCAATTCCATTGCTACTTCGCTGATATATGACGCGTAAGTCGGAGTACCGGTAAAGACTGTTGTGCCCCACTCTTGCATTAGCCGGAGTTGTCTTTCGGTTCCACCGGCACCGGTGGGTACAATTTTGGCCCCCACACGCTCCAGACCATAGTGGAACCCAAAACCGCCGGTAAACAAACCCAATCCGTGGGCCTGCTGGACTACGTCATTTTTAGTTAGGCCGCCGGCTACAAAGTTCCGGGCCATGCATATAGCCCAATTATCCAGGTCGTTTTTAGTATAAGTCATCGGTGTGGGGGTGCCCGTAGTCCCTGAGGTCATGTGAATACGGACTACATCTTCCCATTTGCCGCATAATAAACCGGTTGGATAATTGTCTCTTAAATCGTTCTTGTAGGTAAACGGGGCCTTTTTTAGGTCATCCCAATTTTTTATGTCCTCGGGGTGCATACCTGCTTCTTGGTAACGTTGTTTCATAAAAGGATTCCTGTATACCCGGTGCGCTTGTTCCTTGAACTTACTTAATTGTAGTTGTTGTAACTGTTCCAGCGGCATGGTTTCCCATTCCTGCTGATAAAAGGCCATATTATATCCCCTTCCCTTCTGTATCTGCTATACTCTTTTGGCTTTAGGCCGCCAAACCTTGGTTTGCATCTAATTTAACTAATAAATAAGAATATTCAAATCCCTAAGACTCCCACTTGATTAAGTAGGAGTGCCTAGAATAAATTTAGTTGTATGAGTTCACTTACCTTGGAATACGGGTTTTCTCTTTTCCAGCAGACCTTTCATTCCTTCTACCCGGTCTTCACTAGCAAAAGTTACTAAGAAATTTCTAATCTCATAGGCTGTAGCTGAATCCAGGTCCAGGTTAATGCCGGTATTGACGGTGTTTTTCATCACCTGCATCGCCACAGAAGGTTTGGCAGCCAACCTTTTAGCCATGGTTATGGCTTCATCCATCAAATCGGCCTGTGGGACAACCCGGTTGACCAATCCGTATCTTTCGGCAATTTCCGCATCAATCATGTCACCCAGATAAAGCATCTCTTTAGCCCGTGCTAAACCAATCAACCTTGGTAACCTCTGGGTGCCGCCTCCGCCGGGGATGATGCCCAAATTAATTTCCGGTTGGCCAAACCTGGCATTATCTGCCGCCACCCTGAAATCACAGGCCATAGCCAGCTCACATCCGCCACCTAAAGCTAATCCATTAATGGCGGCTATAGTGGGCTTATCCATATTTTCCAACTTGCTTTGGGTTTCCATGGACAGTAAACAGAATTCATGCATTTCCAATACTGATAAATTAATTATTTCAGTAACATCTACACCGGCAGCAAAAGCTTTTTCACCTGCCCCGGTTAAAATAACCGCTTTTACCGAGGTATCTTCTTTTAGCTCATCAATAGCCTGACCCAATTCTTTATACACTCTTTTGCTGAGCGGGTTCATGGGGGGCCTGTTTAGGGTGATTACGGCAATATCATTTTGTTTGTTAAATAAGATGTTTTTGTAAGGCACAGTTTTAGTTACCTCCTTTAATAATCGTACCGCCCGGCGCCGCTCTTGTGCCCTAATGATCAATTAAATAGTTTTGCTAATGATACGGGTGTTTATAGCTGCAAGTTCTTATGCAATTCATACGCTAAATTAAGGTTTTGTCGTTTGGAGTGTTGGTTATAAAAAATCTTCTCAACGGGGTATCGGAACTGATAACCTAGTTTCAGCCAGAAACCGGTTGAGTTATGTTCAGCAGGCAGGGTTATCGATTGCAAACCCAGTTTCCCGGCCAGGCGCTCAATGATGTGCACTATCATGGTGCCCAGCCCCTTGTTTCTTAGGCTTTGGGGCAGGGCGATGTGATAAAGCAGCGCCGTTCCAGTGTCATAATTTAATTCCAGGTCAATAATAAACTCATTCTCCGTGCCGTTCTCCAAAGCAGCATATAAAAATAAAGTATCCGGTTGCTGCGGTATAGTTTGGTCAGCATATTTTATATTAGCCTTAATTGCTTTTTTAATCATACTTTCCATAGTCCGGTGAAATTCTTTAAACAAAATTTTACGGTTTGGGAACGCTGCATTGTCCATCGGTGTTCACTCCGTCACTAACAATTAATTGCCAAATACTATACTTTATTTATTTTGAATAATTACTATTATATCAAAAATATTTGTAATAAATAGGGGGTACCACCGGAAAACCGGGGTGCCCCCCGTTAATAACGGATTGTGTTACGCCTTAATATTTCCTTTGGACAATGCACTCCTTTGTTCTGCTTCGCCATTAAAGCATTTATTGATATGCTCTTTGGAGAATTGCGGTGTAAAATAACTAATGGCAATCAATGCAATAGCGGCAATGACAATGCTGTAAAACAGCGGGTCGATGAGTGTCCAGGGGGCTGGCAAAAGAGCGTCCCTGCCGAATAAAAGTTTACTGATTCCAAAAGGTGCTGATTCAGAGGCATGCAGGAAAACAAACCCAAAAATTGACACCCCGAATCCCAGGGCTACGCTCCAAACCGCAGCTTGCTTAGTCACCCGGCGCCAAAAAATAGCACCAAGGAGAGCAGGTAAAATCCCCGCGGCGCAGATGCCAAACCAGAAAGCAGTGGCGCGAGCAATGATGCTGATGGGCAGGATATAGGCCATGATTACAGCGGCGGCGGCACCAATCAACACGCCGATGCGGGAATAGAACAGCGGGCTTTTCGCGGTCTTGACTCCCCATTCGGGCAGCATGTCACGAGAAAAGGCGATGCTCTGTACGTGTATCAAACCCAAAACTGTAGTGAGACAGGCGGCAATTAACGTAATCATAAACAGGTAAATATAGGCTTTGGGCATGACGGCATTGATAAATGTTGGAATAATCAAATCTGTGTTTCCCCCGGCCGCAGCTATGGCAATTTGCCCGGTAGTATCATGGAAAAATACGTTGCTCAGGGGGCCAACCATAAAAGCAGTGCCAGTGAAGAAGAAGATACATATGCCGCCGGTGACCAGGGCCCGGTTTAAAGCCCTTTTGTTTGGTACCGTCATAAACCGCATGGTTAATTGCGGCTGGGCCAGTACCCCGATGCCAACCCCCATTACGATGGTACTAACAACCACCCACCAATAGGGGGAACCCCCGGCAGGCATTGATGTCCATCCCAAGTGGCCGGCCGCAGCCATACTTTCCGGTACTTTGCTGGCTAAATCGGTCAGTGCTTGGTGGCCGGCAACCACCCCGCCAACCACAGCATAGGTTTTAAAGAGGAGAAATACCATACCTAATATCATCATGCTGCACATGAAAGCATCGGCGTACATGATCCCCCGCAGACCACCCCAGCTAACGTATAGGCCGACCAGGATAACCAGAAACAGCAGGGCTATATTATAATCTACTTTTAGAGATTCCTGTACAAATCGGGCACCGCCGATTAATACCACACCGGTATACGCCGGCATAAAAATGAAAATCATTAAGCCGGTAAACCAGGTGATAAATTTAGAGTCGTAGCGTGCTCCCAGGAATGAAGCCAGGGTATTGGCACCCAGGTTACTACTCATGCCTCGGATTGGGCCTCCCAGGAAGACAAAAGCAAGGAAAATGCCTACGAAAATATTTAGGAAGGAAAGCCACATCAAGCTAAATCCGAAAACACCGGCCGCACCACCGAAACCTACAATAGCCGAGGTGCTGATAAAGGTGGCAGCGTAAGACAGGGCCATAATCCAACCCGGAATTTGACGCCCGCCTACCATGTAGTCTTCCTGGCTTTTAGTCTGTTGTGCACCCAGGTAAGTGAGGTAAGTTATAATGCTTAAAAATATCAGCAGGCATATTGCCAGCAAGGGGATATTGATCCCGCCACCCATTATTCGTCACCACCCTTATTCCAGTTAAGTCCTCCGTAAACCACACAGACTATCATTGCTACGATATTGAGAATCCATACTAAAGCAATCCAGGGGTCGGCCATGCCGAGCATAATTTAACCTCCTTTTTACCGGTAATCCTTGAAATTACATAATAAGACCCAAGTACTGAAAGTTGCGCGTTAAGGGAGTTGAAGTTAGTGCCTTTAGGATGAACAGGAAAATAAATTTAGTTGATATAAAATAGTGCGGTATTCATCAATCAAGGCACTAATTAGGCTTCACTTCCTGACGTAACTTCTATTCTAGTCGGTTTTTTAAAATGATTAAAAATTCACACATTTAATTGCAAGAATTGCAAGTTAACTATCACCCCCTTTAAAGATACGCCGGCTGACACTGGGAAGTTGCGATAATTGCCATTCCAATTCACATGATTCCAATTTACATGATTATCCTTTACTCAGTAATCCCCAACACCACAGGGGTAACTGTCAGCTTACTTCATTCTACAATGGCATGACACTGTACCACTTACTGAGTTAGGTATAATCATGTAAATTAATTATCACCCCCTTAAAAAAAATCGGCTGACACTTGACCGGCAACCTTGTTCTATAGCAACTCCTTCCGCTTGTCTATAACCCGCTTAGCTTTGCCTTCACTGCGCTGAAGCGTTAGCGGTGGTACAATGATTATCTTACTGGAGATATACAGCATCTGCTGCATTTCGTAGTGCAGCTTTTCGGAAAACATCCTGATGTTATCTTCGCCCAGCTTGTAAAATTCTTCAGTGGCCTCTACCTGAATTTCCAGCCGGTCGAGGTTATTGTTACGCTCCACCAGTAGCACGTACTGAGGCGCAAGTTCACTGTGGCGCAGCAGCACTGCCTCTATCTGGGAGGGGAAAACGTTGACGCCTTTGATAATCAACATGTCATCGGTGCGGCCCGCCAGTTTAAAATGACGCACGCTGGTCCGGCCACAGGGGCAGGGTTCATCGGTCAGCCTGGTAATATCCCTGGTCCGGTACCTGATTAGGGGCATCGCTTCCTTAGTCAAGGTGGTAATTACCAGTTCGCCCTGCTCACCCGGGGGCACGGGTTCTCCGGTATCCGGGTTAATTATTTCCGGTAGGAAGTTGTCATCCTGCATGTGCAGTCCATTATGGTAAGCGCATTCTATTGATACGCCGGGACCCATAATTTCACCCATGCCAAATATATCGTAGGCTTCAAGGTGCAGCTTCTCTTCAATTTCTACCCGCATCTCCTCGGTCCAGGGCTCGGCACCAAACACGCCCACCCTAAGTTTAATCCTGTTTTTTATGTCTATGCCCATTTGAGCTGCGGTTTCGGCCAAAACCAGGGCATACGATGGAGTGCAAGTGAGTACAGTGGCCCCGAAGTCTTCCATGAGCATTAACTGCCGGTTATTTACGCCGCCGGACATGGGCACGGTGGCGGCGCCGATTCTTCTAGCCCCCATATCCGCCCCGAGACCACCGGTGAATAGCCCGTAGCCGTAGGAGTTGTGTACGACGTCACGGTATGTGGCACCGGCAGAAGTAAGGCTTCTGGCTACCATTTCGGTCCACATATCAATATCGTTTGCGGTGTAGCCGGAAACTACCGGTTTACCGGTGGTACCGCTGGAACAGTGGATTCTGACCACGTCTTTAACGGGCGTGGCAAAAAGGTCATAGGGATAATTGTCCCGTAGGTCGTCTTTTACGGTAAACGGCAACCGGCGCAGGTCGTCCAGGGTTTTGATGTCTTCCGGCTTGATGCCGTGCTTTTTAAACTGGTTTCTATAAAACGGGGATTGTACGGACAGCCTTGCCACCAGATCCTGTAGACGCTTCAACTGTAATGACCGGCGCTCTTCTACTGGCATGCATTCAGCTTTGTTGTTCCACACCAGATTGTGGCTGGGTTTTGTCGCCATTTATTTTGCCTCCCTAATAAGTTTAAATATTTACAAAATTCGGGCGTCTAGATTTTTATTTGTTTTGGTACGCCACTCATACACATTATTTTTTAATTAGTTAAAATACTTTAAATATTATAAAAATAATGACCAAAAAAATTATATTTTTACGCCGTTTAACTCAGTAAGTGGACAGTGTTCTGTTATTGCTATGAATACAACGAATCTGTCATTCTGAGCGCAGCGAAGAATCTTAAAGACTAGATCCTTCGCTACGCTCAGGATGACAAGCTTAATCTTGACGAAGGTAGATTGTATTCGTTTATCGTGGTACAGTGTTCTGTCATTCTGAACGAAGTGAAGAATCTAGATCACTTCGCTAACGCTCAGAATGACAGCTGCCCTCTGTGTGCACAATTGTTGACGAGAAATGCTTTGCTCATTAAAGGGGATTACTGAGCAAAGGAATAAATCTGAACAATTATGCTGTTGTGTTCAATCCAAATTCCCGCCCTTTATTAAAGGCTTGCTTATTCAATTCAACAAATTTTATTGGAACCAGTTGCTCTATTACATTCAACCATATATCTTCAGCTCCACCCACTCTGGCAAATAATGCGCCCAGCAGTACAACACCAGCCATGGCAGGGTTACCCAGCTCTTGTGCGATAGCGGTGCCTTCCACCCATTGAAATTGCCCGGTCCTGGTACTTATATAGTCTTCCAGTTCTTGTTCGGTCGGGTAGCTTGTTTGACCCAGGTTTACTGACGGCGGCGGTATGCGGAACCTGTTTACTAGCACTGCCGAATCGCTGTTTAAGTACGAGGTCCACCGGGCGGCCTCCAGCATTTCGAAACCGATCAGATAGTCTGCTTTGCCTTTCTCCACCACCGGGGAATATACTTTTTCACCCCAGCGTACGTGACTCTCCACGGTGCCGCCGCGCTGTGACATGCCATGCACTTCGGATTTCTTGGCATCGTAACCCATCTGTAAACCAACTTCCACTAAAATATCGCTAGCTAAAATGGTTCCCTGTCCGCCTACCCCGGCCATCAGAAAATCGATTTTTTTCATCTGCCATACCTCCTCTCTTGTTATTTTTAGCTGTTTATTTCGGCTATCTGGATGGCTCCGGTTGGACAAGTTTGGGCGCACATTCCGCAGCCGTTACATAGCATTGGATTAATGCTGATGCTGTCTTCTTCCTGGGTCAAAGGGGAGCATCCCAACTCCAGGCAGGTGCCGCAGTTGACGCATGTGTCGGGGTCTACTACGGGAACCGGATGCTTTTCCCTGGCGTACAGGACGCAGGGGTGTTTGACTACGATTAGTGATGGTAATTTGCTTGCCAGGTGGTCTTCAACTACGGCACTTAATTTATCCAGGTCGTATGGGGAGACTTCATCGATCTTTTCGTAACCAATCCCCCTGGCCAGAGCGGAGATGTTCACCTGAAAGGTTTCTTTGTTTTGCAGGGTGCGGCCGCTTCCCGGGTGCATCTGGTGACCGGTCATGGCGGTGACCCGATTGTCCAGTACAATGGTGGTGGTGGTGCCCTGATTGTATAACACGTTAATTAGTGGATTAATGCCGCTATGGAAAAAGGTGGAGTCTCCAATGATGGCGACACAACGGTCAATGACACCTGCTTTGTCAATGCCATGCGCGACACCAATGCCGGCCCCCATGCACCCGGTGGTATGCATAGCTGCCAGAGGCGGTGCGGCACCCAGGGTGTAACAGCCGATATCGCCCAAAACCAGGACACCAAGCTGTTTCAGGGTGTAAAAGACACCGCGGTGACCACAGCCCGGGCAAAGCATCGGCGGCCTGACGGGTAGGTCGAACCGGGGCACGGGTGTATCGGATGCTGGTTCGGCTTCTATTAAACCTGCTGCAATGGCACATTCTCTAACTATCTGAGGACTAAATTCATCAATATTGGGGAATATTTCTTTACCCCGTACCGCGATGCCCATGAGTCTGACATGTTCTTCAATGAATGGTTCGAGTTCTTCAATGACAATGACTTCATTGACCTGGCCGGCGAAATCGCGGATTAGTTGTTCGGGTAATGGATTTACCATGCCCAGCTTTAAAAAGCTGGCGGTTGGAAATACTTCGCGGGCGTACTGGTAGGCGATACCGGCGGTGATAATGCCGATGCGGTCGTCTCCAGGTTCAATCCGGTTCAACGGGCTATTTTCAGCATATTGGCTCAGCTGTTTCTGCCTTTCTACCACCACCGGGTGGCGGCGTTTGGCGTTAGCTGGAACCATGACGTATTTACCCGGATTGCGCTGGTAGGCGGGCAAGGCCGTTTTTTCCACCAACGGTGGTTCGGGTTCTATTTCCACCGCGCTCTTGGAGTGCGAAATGCGGGTGACGGTCCTTAAGATTACCGGGGTGTCGTAGGTTTCGCTGATCTCCAACGCAACGCCTACGTATTGTTTGGCTTCTTCGCTGTCCGCAGGTTCCAGCATGGGTACCTTGGCAAATTTGGCATAGTTTCGGTTGTCCTGTTCATTCTGAGAGCTATGCATGCCGGGGTCGTCGGCGTTTACAATGACCAGACCGCCATTGGAACCGGTATATGATACGTAAAATAGAGGGTCTGCGGCTACGTTCATGCCCACATGCTTCATAGTAACCATAGTTCTGGTGCCGGCGTAAGCCGAGCCGACTCCAACATCTAGAGCTACCTTTTCATTGGGTGCCCATTCGGTATAAACTCCGGGGTACTTGACGAAGTTTTCCATAATTTCGGTGCTGGGAGTGCCTGGGTAAGCTGACCCTACCTTTACCCCGCTTAAATATGCACCGTAGGCGATGGCTTCGTTTCCGGACATTAGTTTTTTCATCGGGTTACTCCTTTCCTCTCCTGGTACTTTTTGTCTGGGAGTCTTAGTATAAGCTATTTTATTAGGTAGTTCCCCTTGATAAAGTCTGGTGCGGGGTTTGGTGTTATCTACAGGATGCTACTCGCTTTTATACTTGAACGAGCTCATTCGCTTACGGACGCCGGAGAACTCGCGCCCTGCGGGCACTCAAACATGCTCCGGCGTTTTTCCTTCAGCTCTCTCGCTCTTTGAATTAAGCTCCTACGCATCCTTCCGATAACACCAAACCCCAATGAAGTTTAGTATTTCATAGGAACTAGGTAGTAAATTGTAGGCTAAGCCTAACTCAACTGTTCAAAAAACGTTTCTAAACGGGTTTTAACCTGGTTCTCGGAAAAAAAACGTAAATCCGACATGTCGGCATCAAACACAACGCCGGGTAATCCGGTTTTTTGGCTGATTACCTTGTGTTTGTCGTATAGGCCAAATGCGTTTGGTTTGCAACTGCGATTGGAAAATAATACAAACCCATCCACTCCGTATTTCTCCATGAAGTTAATTTTTAGCTGAATGCGGTAATTAAAGCTCCGGTTTACGAATTGTTCAGTATAATTCTCGGCCAGGCTTTCCAGGGGCCGGTTTAAATCAAATGAGTAGGCCCAAGAGTGGGTATACTGGGAAGCAACTACTAGGGCACCGTGATTGGCAAACAAATCCGAAAACCAACGCAGTTTTGGCCATACTGGAATATGATCGAAATATATTTTGTAACGTTCATCAGGTATGGCGTAAACTCCTTTATTTAACCTCTCATCCACTTCGTCTTTTAGCGCCCTATAATAGGTGACTGCCTCAGGTGTGCCTCGCCAGGTAACAATAGGTGCCATATGGAAACAGGCGTCGAAAAAGCCAAATGGAGCCGGTTTTAAAGCTGCCGAATCCAGAATTTCATTCCACAGTCGGCACGCCTCATTAGAAAGGGCCAATACTTCAGATAAACGGTCATAGTCATAAGGTTTGCCAGTAATTTCTTCAATGAAAGAAACCATTTCTTTCAATTGATCAACAAAATACTGTTTGCAAAGCTGATCAGGTTGTTCGACTATCTGGGGCGAATCAAGTAGAAAATAAGGAGCGTTATAAAACCGCCCGGCTGCTTCAAACCATTTGGGCAGACTTCCGCATTGGGTGTTGCAGCATAACAGCAAGTCGGGTTTAATAATTTTGCCAACCGGGTGTTCATCGGCGTAAGCATCACCAATTCCGCAGCGGGCATAAGCGCAAAGGTCATTAAAGTATCCCTTGGTCTCAGCAACTTCAGAGAGTTGATTAGCTACCTTCCTGGCGCCAGCCATGGCACCGAAATTTTCCGGATAATATGGAAACAGTCCGGCGGCATATAGCAGTTCTACGGGAAAAACTGCGGTTACCCAGGCTACTGGGATACCATTTTTTTTGGCCTCAACACCTTTAGCGTAATAATTGGCCATTAATTCTTTCATTAGGCCCGTTGTTTTAAATGCATTTTTTTTAGACATTAAACTTCACCCCCCACCATTTCCATGAACGCCTGCACTCGGGTGCTCAACTGCCCCATGGAACTGCCCCCGAATTCAGTTTCGATTCGCAAGGTGGGAATGCTAATTTTATTAAAAGCCTGCATATTATCATAGTAATCATAATTCTCAGTCTCACAGTATTTTAAGTGCAGAAAAATTACTCCCTGGGCCTGTTTTTGTGAGGCCAGATGCACCAGGAAGTGCCTTCTGGGATTGCTGACCGTGTCATAAGCGGCAAAAGGTATGCGATTGATTTGATAATCCGCCAAGGCTTCTAGAGGGTCGCCGGATTCTCTTACATCGGCTTCTATATAGCGCCAGCCGTTTTGTAAATCATCGCCAACAACTACCCCGCCGGCTTGGTCAATATAGTCCAGAATCTCCAGTGGTTCGATGACCGAACCGGATATAATCAGACGGGTTTGAGCAGCGGCGCTGCTTGATTGACAATCCTGTTGCAGCGCGTCAACCAATTGCCTCAGATGGTCATTTAGTATTTCCCGGGGCATGATTAGCGCTGCTCTGATTAATGCATACAGATTGCGGTTACTGATGCATTCCGGGTTTTGTTCATGAAGCGAAAAAATCCGGCGCAGGAGTTTTCGATTGCTGTTATATAATGAAATACTTTTACTTATTTCATCGTTGGTGATTACCGTCCCCCGGTAATTTTCCAACCGCCCTTTTAATCTGGTTAACTCGCCAACCAAATAGGTTCGGGCGCTGGGGCGGTCAACCTGCCTGGGGAGCAGGTAATTTTCCATCAAAGGAAGCGGTCTGGCGTGCTTCCAAATACCCGATACCATGCGGGTCGTGTCGCAGGTTTGTGGTATAATCAGACCGTCTAAGAAATCAAGTCTACCTTGCAGAGCCAGGGCAAAACTGCTCCGCACCAGTGAACAGGCCCAATTTTGCAGATGTGCGTCAACCCGTTCCTGCCCGACGTTACTTCCACATATGCCGTAGGGGAAAAAGCCTGCCGCATGGATTAATTCCTCCGGGACATCGGTAAGGAGAAAACCAATGACCTTGCCTCCGGATGTCCTCTTCCATTGTTCTACAAATCTGTCGTGATCATTAATTGTTTCATTAAAGTAGCTGATTAGTTGTGACGTTATCATACGGTTTTAGCTCCCCCTTCGCCTTATTCATCTAATTATAACACTCTAGGGTATAGCATCATACCGTATAATCAGCTTCGGTTGGCTTCAAAACCGGGTGCTACGTTCACTAATGGCTGCCCCTTTAAGAAACGGTCGATATTTTCAACCAGTATAGCTCCGAACCTTTTTTCGTACATATTGGTCCAACTGGAGATGTGCGGGGTGATAATTAAGTTTTTGGTGTCCCATAACTGGTCCTCGGGCGGCAGGTAGGATGGCAGCGGGTTTTTAATCCAATGGGTATCATTAGCGGCACCGGCAATCCATTCCTCGTTTAATGCTTTCATCAATGCTTCCTTGACCACCAGCGAACCACGGGCGCAGTTGATAAAATAGGCGGTCTTTTTCATCAGCTTGAATCGCTCTTCATTCATCATGTTGAGAGTTTCCTTGGTCTCCGGGCAGGCAAGCACTACAAAGTCACTCTGGCTAATCACCTCGTCTACCTGGCTGCTCAGGTAGACCTGGTCCACAAAGGGAATGTCTATAATCCTGATGTCAGTGCCGATAATGCGCATTTCAAAGTTTTTGGCCCGCTTGGCTATCTCGCGCCCAATACCGCCCAGACCGATAATACCCAATGTTTTTCCATATAACTCTTCACCACAAATGCGCATGAACTTATTTTCCTTCTGGTTATCCCACATCTGGTTGAACTTTTTAGTTAAAGTTAACATCAGCCCGATGGTAAATTCGGCCACCGGAATGCCCGAACCGCCGGGCAGGTGCACTAAGGGCACGTGCTTAGGTATTTGGCCCCACTTTTGCCAGTGATCCACTCCCGAACTGAAGGTCATAACCCACTGCAAATCCTTCATTTCGGGGACCCGGGTGGCAATCATGCCTGAACCGATGATATGGGTATCTAAAACATCATCCGGTAACCCGGCGCCGTTGGTTGATTTCCGAATTCGAATGGCGCCGCTGGCTACTTGTTCTGGAAAACGCTGTTCGATTAGCTTTTCGTATTCGTCCGGTGTGCCAAGTCCCGGCTGTACAATGACTAAAACATTTAGGGGATTAAATTTACCCATCAAAGACACCTCACTCTCTGAGTTATTATCTCGGTTGTTAAACGATAGAGGCATTCATGCGATTGTGCTTGTTGTTGTGGATATATATAGTCATTCAATAGTTTAAATAAATGCCACTTTTTATGGTTAACCATCATAAGGACCGAGTATTTTTAGCAGCCGGATGCTCAACTGGGCCTGAAACCGGTCTTCATTACGGGCAAGATTTAAACCCGTTAATTCTTCTACCCTTTTTAAGCGGTATCTTAATGTGTTGATATGAAGAAAAGCTGCTTTGGATGTCTCGCTATACCCGCACTTATTCTCCAAAAATAGTTCTAAGGTCCAAAGCAGGTTGGTGTTGTGTTCCCGGTCATATGCCAACAATGGGCTTAACATTGATAACGCATATTCCTTGAGCTGCTGTTTATTCCCGGACTCCCATAAGATAGCATATATGCCCAAGTCTTCAAAGCTGGTAGTTACATCGTTCTTGCCCAGGTCCCTTAATATATCCGCCGCTTTCCAGGCCTCTTCGTAAGAATAACGATAATCTGTAAACACTGTGCATAACCGGCCACTAACAATATTGGGCGCGTAGCCGGTTAATTTTTTTTGTACCCAAACCCGGGCTAAATCTGGAAACAGGTCGTTATTTTCAGTTTGATCATCCTGTTCTAAGATTTTTAGCACTACCACGATGCGGTTTTTGCGTAATGCAACCAGACTGCCAGGGGAAATCCGGTTGATTAAGTTGTTTATATCCGCTTTGATGAACTCGAATAATTCATCGTCAAGATTGGTTTCTACGCCGGGTTGGTCTGGCTTGATTAAATCTACAACATATATCTGGTGTGGTTTAGTTAAATCAAATCCTAATTTCATGGCCCGGGCCTGAACCTGTTCCAGTTCCGGTTCCCCGGAAAACAATTCACCTAACAAGTCACCCTTAAGCCTTAATTCAACTTCCAGGGCGGATTCCTGCCTTAAATAATCTAGAGCGCATAGGGTACTGGCATGTTCAATAGTCAGTAAATTTAATTCCGAGAACTCGTTTTCTTCTTTAACCAGCAGATATCCCCAACATTTGATACCGGTCATAATGGGAGCAATGATCCAGGATTGCTGTTCATAATTTTCCATCCAATAAGACAGCCTAGTGACGGATTTAGATTCCAGTTGTTTTTGCGGGTTACCTGGCTTAGGGACTGGTTCAGGAATTTGTTTAGATAGATATTCCTGCAGGTTTTGACGCAAAATGTCAATTTGAATATGATTGGACATCCCCATCCAGCGCATGGCGGGAATATTTAAAAAGCAATCAAAAATCACAACCTGACTGGCTACAATGTTGTTTAAAGACTCTGCGATCTGTTGAACACCTTTCCCTTCAAGCATTAAACGGGTCATTTTACGATTCAGGTCAACTGATTTTTGCTCGGCCAACATCGTTTGAAGATTCTTGAAACTATGCGTAAAGTTGATATTATATACATCTTTGTTCGCTAAATTGCCCCAATTATCGCTGGTGCGCATCTCCCAACTGCAGTGTTGGTGACCCATACCGGCGCACGTTTTTTCTACACAGATCATTTCCTGCCCGGCGAAAACACTGGAATAGCCACTGGCATAACCGGTGGAAATCCAACAAACGGGGTGCTCGGCCTGGCCGTAATTTTGTACAAACTGTTCAGCTTCGTGGGAGTTTTCCCACCGGCCTTCAACGTGGTAACGGCTCAGATTGGGGCCAAAGCGCAATTCCTTAATTATTTTTACC
This sequence comes from Desulfotomaculum sp., assembly GCA_016841675.1. Classification (GTDB taxonomy): domain Bacteria; phylum Bacillota; class Desulfotomaculia; order Desulfotomaculales; family Desulfallaceae; genus BRH-c8a. Next base: position 3,067 of record JAENYQ010000052.1, on the reverse strand, counting down.
TGCCCGTTCCCTTTCCACTGGTAAATTATTGGACCCAGGTCGATAAATTGCATCTCTTTGCCGTAGTTGGCGGCAATCATCTTGGCATCATGCATACCGCATCGGTAACCTAATCGATATAATACCCCCTGGGCAATATCTTTTCCCAATGAGCAGATTAGCTCATATTTTAGGTGTGCTAAAGCCGTAACATGTAACAATACCATTCTACTATCCTTCAGGGAAATAATACCTTCCTCTGGTTTAAATTCCAGTAGTTCCCTTAAATTAAAATCTCGCATTGCTACCTCCGGAGTTGTATGAATTTTATCATAAGTCTGCTAATATTAATACTGGCTGCATTATACAAATACTAACGCCTTATATGTACAATCAATACTAATGGTGTGGTTGTAAATTGCTATTAATATATTATAACTAAAAAAATGACTAAAAAAAGTGCGCGCGTGAAATTAACTTTGTGCTAAGCGTTGTAAACACCACCAAATTGAAATAAAAATAGCGAGCTCCAATTTTAGGAACTCGCTATACATTTCCTTGCTCACCTTAGTTTACTCCATCCTACCGTTATAAGTTTATGATATGGCAGTATAAGTGTAGTCCATGTATTAGAAACCTCTAACCACTTGGTTGACCATTAAGTCAAATTCCGACTGGGTAAGTGCCCGGAGTCCTTGGTCTGAATAATTAACCGTTACGCCCATAGGGTTGATAATATCAAGTTTGACTTGGATGGCACTATCTTCCGCGTCTTCCATAACCGTAGTAATAGCATAAACTCGGTTATCTCCTTTAATAAGTGCGATGCGATCCCCTGATTTTAAAGCCGGCAGTTGTTCGGGCCAAGGAATACGGTCCATCTGTCCCGCGCTTTTGTTTACGAAAACATTTGGCACTGATTTTAGCAGCATTAAAGGATCTTTGTTTAGTGGCAATGAATACCCTACTGTACTACCATACGCATGGACTTCACTTAATACTCCCGTTTGACACATGATAAACCCTCCTTTATTTAAAAAAGCGCGTTTAAAATTTCCCCTAGACCGGCGCTTTTTTATGCCGTTAGTCCAAAAATAAAAACACCCACCCCCACTTAGGGACGGATGTCATGGTCTCGCGGTACCACCCTATTTGCTCCGGATAGTTGTCCGGAACCACTTATCAGGGTACAGGAAAAAAGCTCTCCGATACCCCTTCCTTTTAACGGTGAAAGATGCCGGCCCAGCCTACTAGCCACCATGGGGCATTCAGCCTGCAGTTCCGGGGTGAACTTCAATTTAACTGTTCCCACCAGGCTCACACCACCCCTGGCTCGCTGTGGGACTGATTAAATCTACTTTACCCCTTCATAACATTTTAATATTTTAACTTAAAAACACTTTAACAATTATAAATTATTCTGTCAACCTTTTTACAACGTTTAAAAGGTATTTTTTTCAACAAAATATCATGATTATACCGTTATATCAGTAAGTGGTACAGCGTCATGTTATTGCTATGAATACAAGCATTAAAAAACCTTTTAAGCTTGTCATTGCTATGAATACAACTAAGTGAAAAACCTTGTCATTAAGCTGTCATTGCTAAGAATACAAGCATTGAAGAACCTTTTAAGCTTGTCATTCTGAGCGCAGCGAAGAATCTTAAAACCCAGATCCTTCGCTGCGCTCAGGATGACAAGCTTAATCTTGACGAAGGTAGATTGTATTCGTTTATCGTGGTGCGGGTACGCGTGGTAATTCTGAGCGCAGCAAAGAATCTTAAGGCCAGATCCTTCGCTGCGCTCAGGATGACAAACTTAATTTGAACAGAGTGATGACAGCTTCCCCTTACCAAGCCTCACCGAAACTTAGTTTTCTAGGCAGCTATGTAGTTTAAACTGCTTTTTCTCTGGTTGCAGGGGTTTTTACCTCCCCAACTTTGAAGTAATTGGTCATTTCCCGTTCCACAAAGCGCCAGGTTTCTTCCGCATTAGTGCGCCAGTTGGTGGGGCAGGCGGCCAGTGATTCCACGAAAGAGAAGCCGTTGCCATCCAATTGGTTCTGCAGCGCTTTCTTAATATAAGCTTTAAGCTGCCGCAGGTTGGCAATAGTGCCCCGGGCCACGTAGGCATTTTCACCGGCTATGGCGGCCACCATTTCCGGTCCCAGCATGGGAGGTCCGGTAGAGCCCGGCTCTCTTCCATACGGGCTGGTTTCGGTTTTTTGGCCGGGCATGGTGGTGGGGGCCATTTGACCGCCGGTCATGGCGTAAACAGTGTTATTAGAAAGTAGCACGGTTATATTCTCGTTACGGGCAGCGGCGTTTACCAGGTGTTGGGAACCAATGGCGTATCCGCCGCCGTCACCCATGTAAGCAATGGTTATCAGGTTCGGATTAGCCCGCTTGATACCCACCATTACCGGGGTGGTGCGCCCGTGGTGAGTCTGTATGGTATCGACGTTGAAAAAATCCCAGGACAGCAGTGAGCAACCGATGTCGCAGCCGAACACCGTGCGGTTTTGAATACCCAGTTCATCTATGGCTTCACCCAACGCTTTAAGCACCAGGCCGTGTCCACAACCGGGGCAAAATTTGTGCGGCTTGGTCTCTAAGCGCCATACCCGTGGCATCTTTGGCTCAAGCATAAAAAATAAAACCCCCTTAGGTGTTTATTAAAAGGGGGACAGGCTGTTGAAGCCACTGAAAAAGTCCAGGCCCGTGTCATTCTGAATGAAACGAAGTGCAATGAAGAATCTTTAAAACCAAGATTCTTCGCTGCGCTCAGAATGACAATCAAATATAAGGCTTTTGTCCCCTTTTTGCGTTCTTAATATCACCCGGAAGGCTTTAATATATACGTTTTGTCGATTTAGGAAATCAGTATTTAGAATTCAGTAGTCAGAATTAGAATGCCCCGAGCCTATGTATGTCATGTCTGAGCCTGAGCCTGCCTATGCCTGTCATTGTTATAAATACAACGAATCTGTCATTGCTATGAATACAACGAAGTGAAAAACCTTGTCATTAAGCCTGTCATTCTGAGCGCAGCGAAGAATCTTAAAGCCCAGATCCTTCGCTACGCTCA
>JAENYQ010000001.1:100290-174028 GCA_016841675.1 Desulfotomaculum sp. | reverse complement strand
CTTATTATTGCGCTATTTTACAGAAGGTTCGGATTTTATTTATGTACGGGTAACGCAACAAATCCGAACGTTCGGATTTGTTGCGCCACAACTACGCTGTGGAAAACATCAACCAGTGGATCGGCGAAGGCTTCGAGTTCTTTTCAAAACTCGTGTACCTGAGCAAGAGCATGGGCCACGCTTCGCTGGAGAGCACCAAGTACTACTTCAACCTGGTACCGGTTATGGCCGATATCCTGTTGGAGCTGACCGGGCATGATTTCGACAACATCGTGCCAGGGGTGGATTATGAAAAAGGCTGAGAAAGAGTCCATCGCCATCGCCCGGCACATCCACACGTTCCTGAGAGAATATGTACCTTACCAGAAGAGCCGCAGCGAAAACACCCTCAAGTCATATGAGTACGCTATCTCGCTTTACATAGGTTTCCTCGAGGACGAAAAGGGAATCGATCCGGAGAGGCTGAACTGCGACTGTTTCAGCAGGGATATGATCGAGGAATGGCTGCGATGGCTGGCCGATACTCGCGGATGTTCCCCGGAAACCTGCAACATCCGGCTCGCATCCCTGAGGGTGTTCTTGAAGTACCTCGGGGGCAAGCATGTCTACATGCTCCACATCAGCGAGGACGCATCCGGCATACAGCGGAGGAAGGGGACGCGCAAGAAAGTAAAGGGCATGAGCAAAGATGCGGTGCGGGCGTTGATGGCGGCGCCGGATACTTCTACAACGGCGGGCCGGCGCGACTTGGCACTGATCGTCACCATATATGGCACGGCGGCAAGAATTGACGAGATCCTGTCAATGAAGGTCGGTCAATTGCACCTGGATGCCAGGAAACCCAATGTCAACATCATTGGGAAAGGCAACAAGATAAGGACACTGTACCTCCTGCCAAAGGCGGTCGCCCACCTGAAGAGCCACCTCAAGGAGTTCCATGGGGATGTTCCGTCCCCAGATGCCTACGTCTTCTACTCACGCAACACCGGCCCACGCGGAAAAATGAGCCAGATGGCGGTAAGCAAGCGGCTCAAACTACATGCTGAAACAGCCCACAAGTCGTGCGTTGAGGTACCCCTAGACCTCCATGCGCACCAGTTGAGGCACGCGAAGGCGTCTCATTGGCTTGAGGACGGGATGAACATCGTGCAGATATCGCTCTTGCTGGGCCATGAACAGTTGCAGACGACGATGGTGTATCTGGACGTAACAATCGAGCAGAAGGCGAAAGCTCTGGCGACGCTTGAAGATGAGAATAGTCGGAAAGCCCCCAAAAAGTGGAAGAAGAACAAAGCCTCACTGGCGAATTTCTGTGGCGTGAAACCAATCAAGCGGTAAAGAAAAAATCCAAACCTTTTTTTGAGAAAGCGGCTTGATTACGCGGCTTTGTTCTGAAAGGTTTGGATTTTATTTTTGTTTGGATAACGATTAAAATCCAAATGTTTGGATTTCAGTCGCTTTCTCATCTTACCGTGGGTTAGGGTTAAAAACCTTGCTTCCCACTTGATTTCTTGCACCCTAAAACTGCTGGTGCGGGATTGGCCCGCACTTTACGGCACCGACCCCTTTCTGGTGGAGACATTTGTAGATCGGGATAAATTCCGCGGTACTTGTTATAAAGCCGCCAACTGGCTTTACCTGGGTGAAACCCGTGGTTTTGCCCGGATAGGCAAAACATATATCCATCACGGCAACAAAAAGCGCGTCTTTGTTTACCTTATTAACCCGGCATTTCCAAAGCTAATTGCAAAAGACCCCTGCCGTCATCAGACCCCCCAAATGGTGACCAAGAGGGTGTCCAATATGATGCTGCATCAACCGGACTGGAATCCGGAATTACTGACAGAAATCGGCCTGGATATCCATGAGATGGAACAACTCGGCTCTCTATTGGATGAATTTCTGGCTTATTTCCAATCATGTTATCAGCGAAGTGAACAGCGAGTACACGGCGAGACGTTTGTCAAAGGCATACTCAGCGATTTGGACCGCAAATCCATCGAACCCATTGCACTTCGCTATCAGGATGAGCATGCGGTTCGACCGATGCAGTTTTTCTTTCAGCGTTCCCCCTGGGACGACCGGAAGATGCTACAGCTGTACCAAAAGCGCCTGGCATCCTTAGTGAATGACCCGGATGGAATGATCACATTGGACGGGTCTGACTTCCCCAAAAAAGGCGCCCATTCGGTGGGTGTCAATCGGCAGCATTGCGGCGTGCTGGGCAAGACAGATAACTGCCAGGCCGGTGTGTTCATCGGGTATTCCGGGTCGGGTGGCTACGGCCTGGTGGACCGGCAGCTCTACCTGCCTAAAAAGTGGTTTGACGAAGAGCACCAGGAACTGCGCATAAGTTGTGGTATTCCAGAAGATATAGTTTTTACTACCAAGCCACAGTCAGCAGCGGAAATGATCAACCAGGTGCTGGTATCAGGCGATTTCCAAGCCCGTTGGATTGGTTGCGATGGCGGTTTTGGCGGCGACCTAGAATTTAGGGCAGCCCTGCCGCCGGGATATTGGTTTTTTGCCGACATCCATGCCAACCAGTTGGTGTGGCGCAGTCAACCCGAATGGGTTATTCCAGAATACAAAGGCAGAGGGAAACGACCACATAAAGCGGTCCCGTCACCCGCTCCCACACCCGTGTCATCGGTAGCGGAGGATGAAGGACTACCCTGGCAAACCATCATCCTGGCTGAAGGGGCTAAAGGGCCTATTATAGCCAAAGTGAAATGCTGCCGGGTGGTTGAATATAAAAACGGGCAACCCGGCGACGAACTCTGGCTATACATCCGTAAATACGAGAACGGACGAATCAAGTATTCCCTGAGCAATGCCCCATCCGACACCCCGATGGAACAACTCAACCGGGCGGCTACCTTGCGCTGGCCAATTGAGCAGTGCTTTGAGGAGTGCAAAAGTTACCTGGGAATGGGTCATTGCGAGGCGCGTTCCTGGAATGCCTGGCACCGGCACATGCTTTTTGTATTCATTGCCCATCTTTTTCTTATTGAGATACGGATGCGGTTTAAAAAAAAACTCCTGTCCTTACCATGCCGCAGGCCTACCGGCTAGTCGGGGCGGCTTTAACCCGGGATCCCGAGAAGATGCGCAAAGCACTGTCGGAATTGATGTACCATTTGAAACGTAATTTTGTTGCCTACCAGTCCCACCGAAAAACAAAAATGAAGCTCTTGAATACCGGATAATTTTTTTAAAAGAATTTACGCTGTAGTACTAGAGTCAAGTATCATGTAGAAAGAAATAACTCAGATAAAAAAACAAAGGAGCATTTGCTCCTTAATTCCCCCTTGTCCCGATTGATGGCCGCGATCTTTTTGACAACGATGTTCACGTGGTCGCTTACCGCTTGCTGCGTAATATTTAGCATTATAACAACCGCGAGTCGAGTGAGGTTCAGGATAAAAATGTAATAAATAATTTGAAGATTTATATACTGGACCTGATGGGACCACGTTTAATGTGAAATTCAAATTTAATACCCAATAAAAAAAACAACTCGCCATGCTTACCAGCCACGGCGAGTTATAGAATATATTTACCCAATAAATAGCCTGTTGACAACTGGACACATTAGCCGTAGACTTTGTGTAATAAAATATTATTATCGTTTCTAGGGTTCCGCGATTTAACAATCGGACTGGTCCGAGAGAAACACCACGGATATCGTGTGCACGGAGGGACAAAAGCCCGGGAGGATATTTAATTAATATCGCCCGGTTTTTTTATTTTTTTCAACAGAAAGGAGCAACAATATGGCTTGGGTCTATTTATTCATTGCTGCATTGTTTGAGGTGATCTGGGCAATCTCCTTAAAACAAACCAATGGCTTCACTCGAATAGCACCATCTATTCTAACTATTTCGGGAATGGCATTAAGTTTTTATTTTTTAGCAAACGCTACTAAAACTTTGCCAATTGGAACCGCTTATGCTGTCTGGACAGGAATAGGTGCAGTTGGTGTAGCTATCTTAGGAATAATATTTTTGGGTGAGCCTGTTAGTTTATACCGAATTACATTTCTATTATTAATAATAGCTGGAGTCGTTGGTTTAAAGTTCATTGGCTAGTAAAAGATGATGTTGAACTTATAGAAATTATGTACAATTAAACCACAATTCTACGACTCCTTGACTTAATCTTCACAAAGCTCAAGGCGGATATAAGCTGGTAATCCTCTAATAGAAATCACCAGCTTTATTGTTAATGCTTGCCATTATTGCCCCACCTCCCGCTTCAACAAAAATCCTGTAGGCGAATCTTAATACCGGCCTTGCAGCGGTTATCGCAGTATTGGTTTTTACCTTTAAGCAGCTTGGCCCCGCAGGCTGTTAGTTTATTGATTTTCAACCTTTTCGATACCAACGGACTGGCCAAAAACGATAGTAAATTGAGGTAAATTAAAAAAATACGCAAAATAAAAAATCCCCGGTATGTGGGGATTTTAACGTTTGGCCTCCCGGGAGGGATTCGAACCCGCGACCTACGGATTAGAAGTCCCATCTTATGAATATTTTTCATAAATCTGCTAAATTATTTAAAATGGTTACATATTCCAATGTTCTCGCATTCCTTTATTGATGCGTATTTCTACACTTGTGGTTAATATCTATCAAATCATTAAAGATTATAAAATATGGTCTACATGCTCTTGTATTAGCTAAATATTAGCTGTTTTATGGCAAAAACTTCCCCACTGCGCCACGTTTTTTACTCTTACTGGGCCGGTTTAATAGCCCCTTCAGAGTGTCGGCTATACCACTTTGTAGCCATGATGGTTTTTTATTTATTTCATCCAATACCTTTTCGATAACCATTATATCCGCATCAGTTACTTCTTGGCCACGTTCATATATAAGACTTACATCTTGCCCTTTGCGCCGGAAAGATATTTTGACTTTGCCGGTACCTTTAGCCGCATCACCACTACCATCGACCTCGCGGATTTCAAGGTAACTTCTTTCGCCGCCAAAATCTATAAACCCATAATAAACCTCATTTTGATATGCCCTAATATCCACTTCAAACCGATCCCGATTTGGTCCGGGCAAAATCCAACCAAATATGGAGAAACCGAAAACCAGCACAAGCACCGCCTCAACGCCCTTAACTGCCAATGTTGGCATAAAATCATTCACCGCCTAGTTAATTTGGAAATAAAAATCTACAAACCTTACTATTTAATTCAAATGTAGTTCCCTTTTGGGTCACATAAAAACCATAAACCACCGGCATTGCCCCCATCATAATAAACTATCGACCAGATTTAGTGCGTCGACTATCACGCCAACGATGATCCCGATACAACTAAATATGGTCGCCACTTTAAGCAAATTAGCAATCTGCCCCTGCCCCATGGCGGACGCCAATATGGACGCAATGCTGCCATACGCCGCTGCTTTTAACATTAGCGGGATAGTGGAAGCAAACCCCGTGGCCGTAGCCTCCGCCGCTACCGGCACTGCTGCATAGGCCGGCATCCCTGCCGCCATCACCCCGGCGCACAACGAAACACAGCGCACCGCCTGGCGGATCTTCTTTTTATCTACATCTATACTTACCGGGGGCAATTTACCCCGGGGTTGATACCAGGCCAAGACTTTCATTTTTCACAATCTCTCCTTTCAATTCGTCCAGAGAGCGGACTACAAACTCTAGACCTTCCTCGTCGCCCCTTTGGGCTTTATCCTGATCCACTGCCCGCTTTGCTTCCAGCATCCTTTTATGTTCAGCACAAACTATCAATATCTTTGGAAACCCTGATGCCAGTGGCGCCCACCACCAGTCAATATATTTTTCTTCTTCATAAAGCCGGTTGTACTTTGCTACCTTGTCAAAAGGACTGTGGTTTGCTACCTCAACTTCCACGAAGTAAAACCAATGCTCCCCGGTCCAGGTATTCCGCTTTGTCACAAATCCGTCACATTCCAGCACCCCGTAATTTTGGGCATAGTCAAACCGATATAATTTCTCCCATGATTGCAAGGTACGCATGAACCATATATACACCCAGTTTACCGCCACCTGATGCTCGTACTGGGCTTTTTTCTGGCTGGCGGCGGCGTAATAGATATATGGTTCTTCTATGGTGGGCCTAAAGCGTTTTAATCGCCCACCCTTCTTGGGGTCGGATAATATTTTAAGGCGCTGCTGGGCCTTAGTGAGCCCGGATTTAAAAGGCATATCACTAAAGAATAGGTGGTGGATCTGGTCGGTGTTCAAGCATTGGCGTTTTGTTACTTCCTCGATAATTGCTCTGTCGCGGCGGTAACCTTTTTGGCGTAAACTTACAGACATCCATAACACTCCCCCGTTGGGATGATAGTGGTGTCAAGGATAAATCCCTGATTAATTTCTTGGCCTTGGCAATCGGTAAATTTAGTGTCTGAACCTCGATTTCCCGTTCCCACTGATAAACGCCACGCCCTGGTATTTCAGGAATAAGAGACGCTCGGTCATTACCTAAAACAATTCTACTGTTTACTTCGTCCCGGACACGAAAACATAAAGTACCGGCAAACATGGCCTTACTATCACCCCAGGCTTGGAACATGGTTGAACTGGGACGCTGTGTAGCGGCCACGGTGACTATCCCTGGAGCCCGGCCTAGACGGACGATTCTGTTCAATAATTCCTGGCATTCCTTGTCGCACATTTCGGCTAACTCATCCACCACCAACAATATCCACGGTAGGGGAGTTTTTAATTCCTGGTTTTTAGCCACCCCCTTGCTGTTTAGGTAATCAGCCCGTTTATCCAGTTCCTTATTGATAGCCTTTAACACTTCCCTAACTTCCCCAATACGCCCAGCCAAAATAGCATGGTTTTTTAAGTAACTAAACTCTATACGTTTCAGATCAATAATTACCGGCCATACCAGCCCAGGACGGTTAAGTAAGGCCGACACTAAAATAATGTGCAGCATATTTGATTTTCCTGCCCCAGGATGGCCGGCCATGATTATATTGGGGTACTCGGTTAAATCGTCTACAATAAACCCACCGGCGGACCATCCTACCGGGTAAGGTAGGAACATTTTATCGTACCCCTCGGCAGTCCACTGGTACGGATAATTTCGCCGCAATTCATCCACCAGTACCGTCATCACCGCGGCCTTACCTTGTTTTTTAATTTCCACCGCCCCACCGGTGGCATCGGCAAAATAATTCAACTTCCCGGCAACGTCCCGGTAACTTATCCCTGGGGGAATATATATCACCAGGTCCCAGCCAATACCACCATCCTTTTTGTGCGTTTCGATAATCATGGGCTTTAAATCCCGCTGACGCGATCCCCATATGGCAAGTATTGTATCATCCACCAGTCCCGGGATGGTATGGTCAATATCCAACAGGGTCTTGTTCTTGATCTTAACCTGTACCTTCCTATGGACCCACATATGCCGCAGGACGCCAATGGCTTCAGCTATTGCCCCGTCGCTTCCTTTCATTACATGCCACCACCTTTTTTTGTTTATTTTCCTTGTCTGTAGCCATAACCTTAATCCCAACCCGGATAATCCGCCGCAATTCCCTACTGATGTTTTTTGCCTTGTTTAAATGCAATATAAGATCCCGGTCGTAATACTCATTGAGCCGAAAACAGATATGCGTCCGCAACTTTAACACCACCCCGTAGCACATTTGTCTAACACCTTTTAAAACACTATATGCAAACATGCTCGTCCAATTACTATAAATACTTGCGGTAAATAAAGGAAATAAAAAAAGTACAAAAAACAAAAACCCCGGTTACCCGGGGAGTGTCCAAAAATCTTCTATGTTTTTATTAAGCGCCCTTGATATTTTCATGGCCATGGAAAGGTGGGCGTCCATACCTTTTTTAATACGGGTTATAGTGGTTTCGCTAATCCCGCATTCCTCCGCCACCTGTTTTTGAGTTTTGTCTGCCTCGACCAGAGCAACTCGGAACACCTTCTCGTTAAAGATTAATTTAGCTAATTTACCCATACATAGCATCACCATTGGTAAATTTCGCCATAAATAAAAAAATCCCTGCCCGATAAGGCAGGGAGATAAAAAGTTATTTATTTTTTTGTTTCTTCTTCTATCGAAACCCCAAACAGTACAAATACCTTATTCTTCATTTCCACAAAAACTACCCTGGACCCATAAGTCACAATAACCGCCCAGGCCAGCGGTACCGTCCCAAACTGTTGCACATCCTCAACCATAGCCAGTCCCACGATGGCCAAGATACTCATGTAATATGGCAGCACTTCAGTCTGCAGAAATCGGGGCAACTCGGCCAGGTTAAATGTTTTGTTTCGCAGCGCGATGGCCATGCCCATGAACACGTCCACGATGATGAGGAGTAGTAGGAAAACCAGCGCCTGAAGCAATGCAGGGTCATAAACTATCATTACACGATCACCACCTTTGTACCGTCCCAAGTAACCGTTTTGCCCAAGGACTCGGCCAAATATCTAACCGGTGCATACGAAGTACCATTAATGACTTTCACGTCAACCTTGATTCCGCCAATAGTCACACCTTTTTGCGGATCCCAAACAACCGGGAAGCCCAATGCCCCACCGAATGCCCGCACCGGAGCATATGTCAGATTGTCGTTAAGTATCACGCCGTCCAACACCTTGCCACCGACCGAGATTTTGGCCCCTCTTGTGCCGGCCAAATCCTGGAATAGCCTGTCCCAGGGGAACTTCGGCCCCGGGCAGTTGGGCCGGTTAACGCTATCAATCCGGTAGTGACCTATGATATAGTCTCTGTCAACAGATATGCCCCACTTGGCCACCAGCTGCTTATGTAACCACAATGTGGCCCGGTACTGTGCTTCGGTTAGGTTGCCATCGCCACCATTTGTCTTGTAGCCTTCATGCTCAATACCAATGGTGCGTCTATTGGGATTCGTGCCATCATATAACGGCCAATTTGGTCTATCGACTACGCCGGCGTGCCAGGAAGCGTCCTCATCTTTAACCATCTGGAATATCTCGCCGGCCCGGGTAACGAGATAATGAGCACTGGCTCCAGCCTGCGGGTTACGCATCCAGGACAGGCAACCGGGATGGTTCCCAGAAGTGATATGATTTACAATCGCTATTGGTTTCTTCCCATTTCTGCCAGACTTATTTGGTGTCTCAGCCCACTGAATTTTCATCACATTTCTCCTCTCATATTTGCCGGCGTAATGTCCGGCGGTGTTTGTACTGTCGATGTTTGCTGAACGCTATATACTGGTGCCTGCTGAGACTCACTGTATACTGGCTGCGATGCCGGCACAGACACCTGGCCGCGACCACCCAGCGCCGGGAAGCCAAAACGCTCCACTGCTTTCCGGGCCACCACCGCTAGAATTGGGTATGTGAGCACCGTGAAAAAGTCAACCTGGGTTGATGAAATATCTTCAGCAATGGCCATTTTGACGCCAACAAATAAAAATAGCGGTAATACAAGCAATGCCGCAAACTCGTCTATGGTTAAGCCGTCCGAGTCATTCCAGAAGCCGCGCACTACTACCCACCCCTATTAGCCAATACAACAAGTAAAGTTACGATAGTACCCAAAAAAGAAAGGGCCGCCGTGCCGGCAGTCCCGATCATAATTTTATATATTCCATCAACCTTGGTATCCACCCGATTTATTGTGCCGTTTTGCGTATGTTGCCAACCGGTCAAGTTATTTACATCCGCCCGCAGTGTAGCCACCTCCCCGCGTAGATAGATGATTTCCTTTTCGTGGTCCACCATCCCCACCTCCGGTAACCAAATAAAATTATTTCACATGTAATAACCCATGCGCGTCAACCGCATCCATACCCATACACAAAAAAGACGCCCACCGCGACGCTTAGTTCTGCAAAATTAGACAGCATCAGCATCCCCTTTTGTGGTAAAATTCTTCAAAAGGGAGGGATACTTATGCGGAAGTTACAGAAACAAAAACTCGCGCTGGCGCTGGTCTTGGTGATGATGTTTATTGGCGCTAGTCCGGCATTTGCGTTAAGCGATGGAGACATACACATGAAAGTTCTTGAAAACGCAAAAACCGAACGGGATCGAGTTGAATTAACCGGAAACTATAGCGGTGAGCATCTTAATCAAAGTATAATAGACATCACATATTTAAATCAAAATACTGTAACTTCTTATACTTACACCGGAGATAACCAAAATCTTGTTATAAACACGCACAATATCAACTCACAGACCATCTCTTCAGTAAGAAATAAGCTAACACGTTTCGTATTTCAAATTCGCAACATGTACTATCCGCATAATGCCGTGTCAATAAGTGGCATTGAGCAAGATATAAATACAGTTCGTACCTGGACTTACGGCCCCGATAAAGATAAAACCATGTTTGCTATAGTTAACGGACTCAGGGAATGCTTAAATAACGAACCAATTATGAGTAATTATAGTGATGGTTTCAGCGATAACGACATTTGGATAGAAAAATATTTGCCTGAAAATATAGACGCTCTTATGCAAAACGATCAAAATAAAAATAAAACTATCAGTTCAAGCGATAAAAAAGTAAGTAAAAATATCACCACGCAGGGATATTATTTAGATGATGAAGAAAAAAATAAGTTATTTTGGATTTTTAAAATTCACACTCCGGAATGGTTAATTAATTTTTTAATTCTAAAATTTATAACTTAGCGGGGGGAATTTCCCCGCTTTTAATTTTCTTCATTTAAAACTATCAATTCTTCCAGACGCCTTCAGTGTAGTACATTTAAAATGATTTTATTTAGTTTATTTACATTCTACCTCTTTAACTTGCGTGCCAACCTCGGCAGCACATTGCTCATCTGTCATACCATACTACATTAAGTTTCACCTCTTTTTTGTTATTTATTCCTTACTCTGTCTGATTAATTGAATTATTTTCCTTATCTCCATAGCCCTAGCTTTATGGGCCTTTACCTCATTCACGATTTGTTGTAGTTCTTTATGCAAGTTTTTTTCAAGGTCGTCCAGGCTACCATTATCCTTTGTGTCAATAATTTCCTCTGAAGTTATAACAAATTTGTTCGCAGTAGCATCAAAATTAATATTCTTTTTTTTAATGTTACCCGTACCCATTAAATCCCCTCCGTAATAGTATCTTCCCAATCGGAAGTTAATAAATCATCTTCATCCCTTGTTCTAAACCGTTCAGTAAACCCTTTCCTAAAAGCTGATAAGGACCACGCAAAGGGGACATCAGAAGTGCCACCAGTCCGTTCCTGTACAATAATATAATTAACCCCAATCTCGGCAACGTAAATATTTATATCAGCATATGGTGTAAGCTGAATCAACCATGGCGTTGTTATTGTATCCGGTTCAACGCAATCAATAAAAATAGGATCAATGTTAATTCGACATTGACCTTGGGTAAGTTGCGCTTTGCCCTCATCTATAAACTTTACTTCGGGAGATTCACGGGCGGTTAAAAATCGTGTACCATAATTAACGGTTTCCACCATGCAATCCTTGTAATCAGTAACATAAAAATTACCCCATACAGTTACATCCACATCCCCCATATAATAGTCCAAATAAACATAGGATGAATTGGTCTGGACAAAATTAGCATCTAACAATAACGTCCTACCTGCTGTGTAATTATCCTCAGCGCTTAATCTTAAACCTCTGCCAAGCGCATCATTAAATGTGTTGATTAGTCCCATCCTACCATAATCAGGATGCGACCATTCGATAAATGCCCCCCAAATATTATCACTAAATATAATTAATTGCTCTACATCATCTTTTACTATTCTTACCGGCTGCCACCCTGAACCAATTTGCACGTAATCAGTAGCACCTTCAGCACCAGATTGAAAAGTTGTTGCATAAATTTCACCATCAATTATCTTAATACCATATTTCCCTGCCACATATTGCCCCATATGGCAACGTAGGTTATCACTACTGTCAAAAACCTTAAATCCATCTGATTGCATTTTACAGTAAGAAGGTAGGTTGTGTGGAGATTGTAAACCACTATGGGAATCTAAATTATTTTGAGCATCATTAGCTTCAGTAACATCAAAAAACTCCAAACCATCGGCCTGGGCGGTTCCATCCCCACTTTGGTAATTAATTAAGAATACAGGGCGAACATATTTAGTACCAGCAGGAAAAGTATTAATAGCAGTACCCTCACCACTTATTATACCATCAAATATTTTCCAACCATTAGCAACGGTTATCGTTTGTGAATTAGCAATAAACCACCTATAAATAATGTATTGATAATTAGCATCTAAACATACAACACCTGCATATGTGCGTGAAGTTCCAGCTACGGATGAGTTCACAGTTTGTCGTACTTTAAACCTACCTTTATATGCTTTGCTTGTATTTATGGGAATAGCTTCCCTGTAGAAAATTCTTCTATCTCCGGTATGTTCCCATACCTTAGAACCCCAAGAACCAACACCACTAATGATAGAGCCTAAGGTTAATTCATTTGGGTTCTCACCACTATAAGAAGCAGACCAACACTTTAAATCCTTTTCAAAATAAGGATTAACTTTATCTGGTGAAATTAATGTTGGGTCATAACCTGATTCAAAGGTGGTATCTGCACCTACCTGTACAACAGAAGCGGACAATAGCCCAGTTCGCATGACCGAGGCGTTAACGCCCCCGGACCCACTAATGGCAAGTTCCCATGTTTGCCCACCATCGGATGAAATAATAAGCCCTTCCGGGGTAATTCTTAACAAACTGCCGGTTAGCTCGCCTTCTATATCTCGCTCGAACCATGTTGATACGCCATCAACAAGGGTGTAACTACCCCGGGAATCGTTAATTTCAGTAGCCAGGGTGTTAATTATCCCTTTTAAAATATTGCCAACACCGGCATTGGGTCTTAATATACGCTTAATGTACTCGGCGGCATTCCTAGAATCAGAAAGTATAGAATCTAACTTTTCTATTGGATCGCCAATTTCAAGTTCACACAACCATGGTTGAAAAACATTATATTTGTGACGGATAATCCGAGCCCTTGCATCTATACCCACATCATCGTCAATAACATCGGCCATGTCGCCAACGCTTAAATCTTCATGATTCCATTCTGGTAGAGAGCGAATATCAACCATCTCAACCCGGTAATTGTTGCGCGGTTTTGATAGCTTATCCAGGACCTCAGTGCCCTTGTCCTTAAGCTCTTGCGGGGTGGTTATATCCTGGTTTGTATAAATGTCCTCATAAATGTTATTGGCAGATTGAAAATTTTCAAGGTAAAGTTCTCCACCATTAACCGTGGAAATGTCCAGATCGTCAGCACCAAAAGGATAAAGCCTGGTAACAATATCGTTATCTATGGTTCTCTCAATATGCTTCAAGTTTTTGGCATACCTAATTTGAAAACCCTTATACTCCTGCCATAGAGATTCATCACGCAGGGAAACGGTTTTATTTAAACTGTCCCACAATAAGATGCCGCCCCATATTTCTTGCACTTTGTTAATATTAGCAAGGATGGACTCTTTCTCATTCTCTAAATCGTGGGTACCACTAACATCTACAACACCCACACTCCATTCCGTCCCTTGGAGTAAATATGTAAAAGCACTGCCGGCGCTACCTTGTGCATATCCACCAGCAGCAACCCCGCCGGAAAGTATAATAACAGCACTCCATGGTGGATTGGCACTGGCAGGATCGTTAGAAACGGTAACGAATTCCTTGCGCAATAGATTCCAACACTCGTTGGCACTTACCTTGCCAAAAAGTTTTTTACCATCTCTGGTGTCGGTAATTGCATCGGGATTCAAGATTGCATATTCCCTGCCGTTAGCAATTATCCTAAAATTACTGGAAATATAAGCCCACTTTGCAGATTGTTTAGGTAATGAAAATGTAAGAGTAGAGGAATGATTTAATTCAATATCAACCCAACACTCTTTTAATCCATCTGTGTCAGGGGATAAAAATGCCACCGCATTACCGGCGACATCGCGTATTTCTATATGTTCAGGTATTCGAAATGGCATTTAATCACCGACCTTATCCTGAAATCTTACAACCATCTATCTACCCACTTAAATGTCGTTATTCCTGCATCGGTCGCCACTACTGTCGTATTTCCAGGCGATAGTTTGGGAAAGCCACCACCATAATTCGCCAAGGCATTAACACCATTAAAGGTAACAATTTTTTTGCCGGTATCAATAATAAGCGTATCCGAAGTTGTTACTGTACCTATATAAGTCAAAGTAGTACTGCCAATATCAACACCAGGGTTGGTAACATCGCCTTTAATTTCTACTATCAGCGGCGTTTCCACCGTTCCATCGTTAGCAATAGTGCCGCTACCAACTAAAGACTTTCCTGTGTCGCTATAAATGAATGGATCTTTCATCTTAAACGGTAAAACAAACTCCATCCACGTAACATTCCTTTTAAGACTATCCATCGCCATACTGCCAGCATATTTCACTTTGTAAATTTTCCCGGGGTCATCAGCAAAAGTTAATTCATGTTCCCCGTTTAATGGATTAATTTGCCCCGCTATTTCGCGCATCTTAGCAAGTTGTTGCGCATAAATAACTTCAACCACGCAACGAAGCTCTATCGCTCTGGGACCAAACTCCATACCAAAATCAATCTCCCCGTGTCGCCCGGGAATTGCCTCTGTGTATTCCCTGACACCGGGGAGCATTTCAAATCTGCTATCTTTGATAACGTAAACATCAGTAAACGGTTCTAATATTTTACTAGCGTTTACAATTAATGCCATACTAACCACGCCCCACAGACAAAGTTCTTACGTTCCTGGCCAAACTTCGATTAAATATTTCCATGTCTGCTTCATCCTCAAAGCCAACATGCTCAATATTAACTAGCTTATCAAAACTGATGCCCATGCGTCCCTCAATGGCCGCCACGATGCGATCTGCTGCCCGGTCAAACAATACCATACCACCAGAATACATCCCCCCAGTGGACATGTTTGGTGCGTCCCAATTGGGATTCTGAACCTTCGCCACCAACTTTTCCACATTATCCATACCGCCAAGCTTGTCCACAGTTCGAGCATTTAATACATATTCATTGGCATGCAGTTGCGCTATTTGGTCGTATAGGATAGAACCACCAATATCGTAACTTTTTACCGCTTTAGCGGCGGCCAGCGCCTTAATGCCGGCGGGGTCATTTTCAAGATATTTATAGTTTGATGCTGGAACATAAACATCCCCACGACCATCGTTGATGTTTTTAAAAATATTCCCATCCGGGGATACTTTGTATTTAAATCCGGAAGAGTTAGTGAAAATTTGCCAACCAGATGTGGCACCGCCGGGAGATGAGCCCTTGTTGTCATCGTCTTTTTCGCTATCATTGGTCGGCAATTTGCTGGACTCATCTTTCACATCATCCCAGAAATCATCAAACCCACCTGGCAAATTCACGCCGCCATCTTCCATACCTTGGATTAATTTTTCAATCCATTTTTTGCCTTGCTCAAACCATGCCCCATCGGTGGCGGCTAGGCCGGCAAGCATATCCTGGGTAGCATCGTTCATAACATCCATGGCGTCATTGTAATAATCTTCAAGTTCAGCTTTAGCGTCATTGTAATAATCTTCAAGTTCTTGCTTCTTTTCATCGTTGGCATCTTTGATGTCGTCAATTTGTTCTTGAAGATTGCGTTTTTCATCTTCTCGCTGCCAATCTTGTTGCTGCGCTTCCCAGCGACGGTTTTCCTCATCTATCTGCTTTTTAATATCGGCAAGCGATTTTTCATGTTCAATGCCAGTACGCAGTTCGTGGTATTGCTGTTCTTCGATGAGGCTTTTAATTTTTTCATCATGTTCAGTACGAGCCTCTTCGCGGTCGTTAAGGTTATCTTCCTCATCTAAAGCATCTATGCGACGCTGAATGATGGCAATTTCGGCGTCCGCTTCATCTTCAATCGTCTTTAAACGATCCCGGTAATGATCTTCGATTATATTTAAACGACTTTGGTAAGCTTTTTGAACCTGAGAAACTTGGTCACCGATTAATTTTTTGTAAAGGTTAAAGCTTTGCATGTCAAGTTGTCGCTGTTCTTCGGTAGTGAGTTTTTTAACGGTTGCCAGCCGATGCAGGGCCGCTATTTGTTGCTCTACGGAATATACGCCCATGCTGGTCCAGTGTTGCAGAGCGGCATTAGCCTGGTCGAAGTTTATGTTGTCTATGGTGGATTGGAAGTCTGCCATTTCTTTTCTTAGGGAACCTATTTGCAACTGATCCTGAAGTATGGCATTTTTATTATCTAATAACTTATTAGTTAATTCGCCGGTAATGTCACCGGTAGAGTTTATTTTAGCGGTTAAGAGTGTATTTTCTTTGGCCAATATGGATTGATGTTGGGTTAGTAACTCTATTTGACCGTTGTAATTTTGCGTTACGTTAGCCATCTGCTGTGTGGTTGGAATGCCATCACCTATGGCGTTAGTGAGTAAATTTAGCATTAGTTTGTTATACTCTAATGCTTGGCCTGCTCTTTGGGCCTGGATTTCTAGGTTATTAAGAAAATCCAATGCTCCCACATTGGGGGTGGCTGTATTTGGAGTGGTAGGCTTTGGAGTGGTATTATTGGTTTTGCTATTATTGGCGCTTCCGCCACCACTACCTTTACCGGAATCACCATACCATGCATAATCGCCAATATATGTCTGATTCACTAAACCAAGACCTGTTTCTATATCTCTTTTTGCCGCATCAAGCTCATCGCGCAATTTAGCCATTTCTTTGGGGTTAATGATGGGCAGTGGTGCAGCCTTTAGATCCGTTGGTATTGCGCCGGGAGCAGTCATTGCATCTTCAACTGATTTTAGACTGTTGATTTTCTTTTCTATACTACTTTTCTTGTCCATGGCTTTTACATAAAAATCTCTAGCATTAGCTGCCGCTGCTTCTTTAGCTAGGGCAATATTATCCCGGAGTGCATCGTTGTTGAATAGAATAGCATTTCCCTGAGCGTCCCATTGAGCAACAATACCAGGAAATATTTCCGCCAAAGCATTCATGGTATTTTGAAGTTCGGTTTGCTCTGACTCGTTAAGGTTTACCTTCTCTGAAAGTTCCTCGTATCTTTTGGCCAAATTAGAGATATTGTTACTGTGAGTTATGGCGTCACTAGCCGCTTCCTTGGCATTTTCAACCGCTTTAGCCTGGTGGCTATTGTAGGCAATAACTGCTGCCGTAAGGGCCGCTATGCCTCCAATGACTAAAACCATAGGATTTTTGGCAAGTATATTCAATGCTGCACTAAGGCCAAGTGTAGAGGCTGTCACCCCGGCAATCCTGGCGGCTAAATTAATTAGCATTCCACCAATGCCCATGCCCAAGAAAACCCTAAAGATAAGGTTAACGCCCATGAGTGCCGCAGATATGCCAAGTAATGCAATAATGGATTCCTGAACCGGTTGCGGCAGTTCCCTAAAAGCCTCTACACCTTCCCGGGTACCGTCCACCAAGCCCTTCATGGTATCCAACAACCCGGCATCCCCTATAGCCACAGCTAACTCGGTTATGGCCATACGCAATGCCTCGACCCTTTTCTGATACGCTTCCATGGTACGTTCATTCTCACGCAAACTGTACCCCTGGGCGTCTACTAAACCATTTAAAACTTCTTGGACCGTGGACCAATTTTGAAGCAATGCCAAAAGGTAATTTCTGCGATAGATGCCGGCCATAGCCTGGGAAACATCGCGCTTTTGCAGGTCATCCCATTCCTCTTGGGCACCTACCACACCGGCCATTTCTTCTGTAAATAGTCCTGCCTCATTGGCGGCCTGAACGAATCCATCCTTAAGTTCATCGCCCATGGTACCCCAACCGACAGCCACCTGATCAAAAATTTCAATCAAGTTTCTAAATTGGGTCTTTGTTTCATCAGCCCAAACATTTATGCCCATTTTTTCGAACGTATCAAGGGCGGTATTGCGCTGCATGAAAGAAAGTATTGAATTGAGGGCGTTGCCAACTTCTCGGCCCGTCCTGCCTGAAGCTTCACGCATAGCAGTTAATATAGCAATAGTTTCTTCTAAGGACATGCCCAAGACCCGAGCTGACCCGGAAGAACGAAGCAGGCCATCCACCAAATCCTGCGACGTAACTACGAAATTGTCAGCGGTAATATTTATCTTGTCGATAACACCTTGCAGATCGGTTACTTCTAGGTCCCATTGGGACATAATACCAATTAATGAAACCGTGCTTTGTTGAGCGTCTAATTCAGCGGTATTTAAAGCTAATAATGACGCCCTAGTAGCTTCTAAAGTATCCCTAGTGTCAAGACCGGCCTGGGACCATCGCAGGGCGATATCGTGCACCACGGACCATTGTTGACCATATTCCTTGCCAAGGTCGATCAACGATTGCCGCATTTCCTCGAAGTTAAACGTCACATCATCTTGGATACGGGCAATCTCAATCATGCCCATCTCCACATCACCCATGGCTTTGGAAATACCACTTAAAACGGCACCCGAGCCAAATAGCATCATGGAGCTAAAAAACCAGCCCATTCTATGTTCTAAACCGCCAAGAATAGTATAATCTTGTCCGCCAGTCCCGCCTGCTCCGCCTTGCTGTTGTTGTGCCAAGATGCGCATTTGTTGTTCTATTTTTAGCCGCTGCATGGCAATTTGCAATCGACGATTTTCAGCGACAGCAAGCTTGTTTTGAAGATCGGCTTCCATTTGTTTTGTGCGAAGGGCCATTTGTCCGGCTTGAGCGTATTTTTGTTGAATGGTAGCCCGCTGTATTTCAACTTGTAGGTTTACCTTATTCGTTTGGGCCTCTTTGAGCTTTGCAGTTGCAATTCGTTGCTGAGTTAATGCTTCTGTATTTTTTAGCTTTACTAGCCTTTCCTGCATGGCCAAGTTTTGCGGATCAATACTTAAAAAGTTAGCCTGCCGAAAATTGCGTCCAACTCGTTCGGCAGCCTGGGACATGTAGCGGGTAATCATGTCAACCCGTCTCATGTTAGCTTCCAGGGGGGCCAGATTAAACATTAAGGAACCTAAAAGTTTTGTAGTATTGCCTGTGGTTGTTCCTGTCGTTGTAGGCATGAATAAAGCACCCCCTGTTTATTATTTGTCATACAAATTACTAGAAATGGTTAATTTTTATGGAAAAATGAAATATAATTAATCCTAAAAGAAAAGGAGTGATTTTCTTGGCCAGCGAAAAGAAAGATTGGCAAGACGTAAAGGATAAATATAAACTCACTCGTCCTTTTAAAATTTTTTGGTTAGCAATAATATGCCTTGGTGTTTTATTTCCGGCGATTTTGTCATACATGGATAAACCAAACACACCAACATCAAACACAACCACATCAAACCGCAATATAAATCAAGCGGTATCATCTGGAACATCTGAAGTTGATGGATTACCGGTCACAGGAATGGTTGAAATGCGTGGAGATTTTATTGTTGTTATTGCAAAAGTGAAAAATAATAAAAGTGTTGCAGTAAGAGAAACGTTAATGTTATACGTGAAAGACAGCCTGGGTGGTAAACACTTTGTCGACGCTGCATATGTAAAATTGAATCCGGGCGAAACCGGGAAGTCAGAATCTAGTATTAAGGCTTCAGATATTGATGGGCCACCGCCATATGTAGTTGTTTATGAATGGAAAGATTAAATTGGAAGTAGATCAGAAAGTAGATTAGGAAGTAGAATGAAAAAAAACCACCAACTTTGATGTTGGTGGTTTTTTTTCTAACCTTACTTACTACCCCTTCATCCCAGCTCGCATAACCCCAAATAGATCGTCAACTGTTGAAATAACTCGTCCATCCTCAGTTCTGGGTGCATCCTTGTCTGGTATATTTACTCCATGGATAGCGCCATCGAACTGCATCCGGCGATGCTCCGCTTCTCGTATAGCGATAGCTTGGAAAAGTGTCACGTTTTTAGCGACTTCCTGGGGGAATTTTTTAAGAATTATAGACAAATCAGCGATGATGTTTTTCCATTTGGTGGGCTCTTTATTAACCAGATCCCCGGTACCATCGTCAATGCTGTCGCTATTATTTGTTTTATCTTGCTTGGTTTTTATTAAGCCACTAATCGATAAGAAAAAAGTCTATGACTTCTTTCACCTGGTCCCTTCTTAACTTCCGTAACCTATCCGCAGACACTTGGCCGTCAAATGCCATATTAAGCAGTTTGTATAAAGCCTCTTTTTTATCCTTGCCATCGAGTGGCTTGCCGTCAGCGCCGATGGCTTTCTGGGTGAAGTTTAAAACAATAACCGGATGTACTTTTTCGTTCCAGAGGTCGGCAATTTCCTCTAGTTGCTCCAATGTGGCCGGCAAGACCTCGTATTTTTCACCCGCTATTTCAAACAACTTGCCTTTGCCGGAAATCTGTTGTAACTCGCTTTGGGTTTTTTCTGGCATATTTTTCTCTGGCATAATTAAATCTACCTCCCTAAATTCGGCAGTGGCGTTGCCCATTAATAAATTATTTATTGGCAACGCCCCTACATCTATTTGTTTATTACTAACTACTCAGCAAATTTCATGGTAAAAATCTTGTCATCATCACGTTCCGGGTCGAGAATCTGCAGTGTAAGTTGCGGACTAGTGGCCTGGCCTTGCTGGAAATTAAGCACCAACTCACCATTAAACCGACACTTGTAAACCTTGGTCTGCACATACTGGAACGCGGAAGAATCTTTCCCGATAACCCGGCCAGTATGGATAAGTTGACCATAGGGCGGCATGGATGTCTTTTTCATATCCATCACGACAATGCCGGTAACAGCCCGGGTGTAGTCGCAGTAAATCTCTTTACCTTCGTCGGCAGCATTGAACCCACACGCACCGGTAGCACCAATAGTGTATTGACCCACAATGGGGGCATCGGCTACCCTGGTTAATGGCGTACCATCACTAACGTAATAAAGCTTGTCGCTTTCAGCTTGCAGGGCGGCACCTTTTTTTAAGGTAAATGCGGCACTGACGACGGTATGCATTTCTCCTATTTCTTCAAATGTGGATGCTTGGCCGGTTTGCACGTTTGAAGAACCGGCAACCATTTTGGCAAAATCCCAGTCCCACATTACTGAATTCATTTGCACGGAACCTTCTGCATCACGCAGAAACGACATAGTGGCAAAAACACTGTCACCGAACCTAACCATTTCGTAGTTCTGTTTATGGGACAGTTGCAGAGAATCGTTTTTCAAAAAGTTGCAGATACGGTTACCGGACAGATCGCGAAACTGAGAAACACCGACACCCTGGATAAGGACTTCTTTTTTAACGGACAAAATAACCACTCCTTTCAACTTAACAAATTAGATTTGAAATAAATAAGGGGGTTGGGGGTTTCTATCGCCACAAAACATCGCCCAAAGCCCATCGCTGACTGTATTTCTTTATTCCAACAACGTCAGACTCGCCGGCGAATTCGCCCATGAATTCCATCTCGAACGATGCTCCACTTTGCACAGGCGGGACTATGCCGTTCCATACTTTAGGTGATTGCAGGCGCTTTCCAATTAGCATACATTGGTAAAGTGATGCAGTGTAAATGTCAACCTGTACCTCGGCATCGTATACCATGGAATTGAGACGGTTGGGAAGTCCGTCCATGGGGTACATGCATATTAGTGGAATGTTATTTTTGGCGAGTCCGTCTGGTTCGCGCTCTTTTTGAATCTTGGCCGCTTTTTGATTGACGGTGGATTGGGGGGTTAGGTTTAGGTATAATAATAATTCTGTGTCGGTGGCAATAATGAGCCATAGGGCGTTTAAAATATCAAGTGACGACATTGGGACACCCCCTTTGGGTTGATGGTAATGGTTGGGAAAGGCATAAAAAATCCACCTCCCGGGGTGATAGATCGTGAACATTTACATCTGAATTGCAAAATTAAAACCGGCCCTGGTGGATGTTAGAAATATCGCTTGTATAATTCCCTGCGGCGCTCACCTGACAACTGGGCGTACACCTGGGTAGTTTCAGCCTTTGCATGGCCCATGAGTTACTGTATTGCTTCCATAGGCGCACCATTGTTTAGTAAGTGTGTAGCAAAGCTATGGCGAAGCCGATGCGGATAAACGTTAGCATCAATTCCAGCCCGGTCTGCTACTTTTTTGACAATGCCCCGCATTTGTGAGATTGATATTCGCCGCGGCGCTCGTTCGGTAACAAAAAGAGCAGGGTCGTTGTCCCTGCGTGATTCAAGATACTTTTTTAGCCATATCCGGCATTTGGTTGTAAAGTAGACCTCCCGGTCTTTGTCGCCCTTACCATGGACAATAACTGAGTTGTTTTGAAAGTTGATTGCAAGTTTATCCAAGGCCACAGTCTCACCGATTCTGCATCCACTGGTGTAGAGAAACTCAATGATTGCGTGTTCTCGTGGCGTAGAGCAGGCTTCGCGAAGTGTTTCTACATCTTCCTCGGTGAGAAACTTGGGGATCCTCTGCCCTAATTTTGGTTCACGCAACCTGACCGCCGGGTTTTTGGATATGTGGCCCTCGTCAACGGCCCATCGGAAAAACGACTGAATAAATCTTATTCGGTGGGCCACGCTGGACGGCTTCAGGTGACTTTGCGCTGCAAGGTAAAATTTAAGCTGTTCGTAAGTCACGGATCCTATATCCATATCATTTAGGTATCTGGATATGAGTTTAAGTTGTAACCCATACCCCTTCATTGTGTGCTTGGAATAATTTAGCAGTTTTTTATCCATTTCGTATATCGACCATGCTTCTGTAAACTTAATGGAAATCACTTCCAATTTACTATTTTACCAGAAATTCGCCACCCGTTAGTTGCATACTAATCAAACAAAAAATCTTCGCTCGGCCAGCCTTTCGGTTTTTCGATGTACCCCAAGTCTACCAGTACCCGCTCTACCAAGCCCCACTTCTCGCCGGTAGACAGGTTTTGAAATTCAATACTCGGCTTAACTTTTTCTTTTACCTTCACGCTTTTTTTTTCAAGGTATTTTTCTAAATTCTTATACTCTGGCATTACCAGATCACCCCCTTGTCCACCAAGACTTGTACCATGTCACCTATAACACCATCTAACTCCGCCTTCTCTTTTTCCAGCCTGGCAATCTTTTCTCTATCTGTTTCTTCCGGCACCACGTTCTCACTAGCTTTGGCAAAGTCAACCCAATCGGCGTAATGACTATCGAGGGTGGCTATCAAGTTGTCACGATTTTTAATCCGCAAACGGTATTCATCGTACTCCCATTTTTGCGCTTCGTCTTCTTCAACCGCTACGGGCACCACGTTTTCAAAAAACGTTATGACTGCCCACTCACCGTCATATTCAATTTCATACGGCGCAACTGGCATTACTGTGCTCTCGGCTTTCACGTCGGATTACCCCCTTTAACTTTCTGATATTGATATACGGCTTTACGTACTTTTGATAGAAGTTGTATGAATTGCAGTGCCTTAGCCAACCAAGACGAGACATTAATGACAATGCCGCATGCGCAGTAACCTTTCTCATTTTGCTTATTGTTTTGACTGCCCTTCTAATTGCTAAAGCAAGGCGCTTTCTTAATATGATCTTATCTCTAAAAAAGCGAAACCCCAAAAAGTCGAGGGCGCGACCCCGGCGTTCTCCTTGTTTGTTAATATGATCGAATCGGAATACTTGCATATTGCGTTTAATCTTCAGCCCTATAGAAGCAGCGTATGAAACTATTAAATCTACTGCCTGATGCAACTTCTTTTTGTTTCTTCCAAAGAAAATCATGTCATCCATATAACGCACATAATGCTTAATTTTTAACTTCTCTTTTACCACACTATCTATGGATGTTAATTCGAAATTACATAACCATTGACTTGTAGAATATCCAATAGGTAAACCAACCGGCTCACCATCTACAACGGTAAAGCAATAACTATCAATAATTGCAAAGGTTAGCCATGTAAATAATTTACCCCTAAACTTTTTACGCAACTGCCCCTTTAGGTGACTGTGAGAAATGCTTGGATAACATTTTGTAATATCCAGCTGCACCCCGTATTTAATGGCTGATTTATCGTGCCTACGGTGGTGGTTTATGATTTTTTCAATATATTTCTTGCCCTTGTGTATTCCCCTGCCCGGGATACTGCCGCAGGAATATTCGTACATTCCACGCATAAACACAGGCTGAGCAGCTATTATAATAAGTTGGTGAATTACTTGGTCTGGGAACAGTGGCACGCTTGTTATTTCTCTTACCTTTTTACTCGCACCATCTTTAATAATAAAGGGAACACATTTCTTCGGCTTGTATGCTTTTTTAAGTATCTCTGGATTTATTTTCTCACCACGCTCTCCTGCTCTTGTCATGGCTTCAAACGCCAATACAGTCTCAAGCGTCTTTTCAACGTATTTATCAAGGTGAGATAGTATATATTGCGCTTTTTTGTATTTTGAGTTAGACCTAGTTTTCTTCTTTCTTTTACTTTTGCAGGTTTTGATAAGAGCTTCTTCAATGATTGCACGGTCTTTTAGCCTATCGTCAACGTTATATGAGTGCATTTTATCTCCAGGCTTTTTTATAGTTTCAAGGATGTTGGGCAGGATAATTTACAAATTACCCTCTTACTAACCCCTGCCGTTACAACAATTTTTACCAAGGGGTAAGGAATTAGGTGTGCCTAAAAAAACTTGCAATGTTTTTATAAAAAAGGCGCGCGAGGCGATTGATGTTCGAGTTCGACGGGTGATTGTTGCAGTTGAAGTACACCGGAGAGCAATTACGCCCATTGTTCCAGTTGCCGCCGACAAAGACCACGCACACTGCACACCTAATCCCTATAAGCTATTTATCTTAAAAACAGTTTTATTAAAGAACATTATTGGGGGCCGCTGCCCCCAAACCCCCGCTAAGACCGGGTAACAAAAAGGCGCGCGAGGCGAGAGATGTCCGAGGACGACGGGTGAATGCCGCAGAGGAAGTACACCGGAGAGCAATAACGCCCAAGGTACCAGTAGCCGCCGACAAAGACCACGCACACATCGTATCTTGGATAATAGTAGTACCCAGCCAAATAGGTTGTGCTGCTTGCACCAACCTCGGTGGTCAGGGCCGCAAAATTAAACCGAGAATCAAAACCAAGCGTTTTAGCGTAACCGTCTACATCAGGCAGCGTGTATCTAAGCCCGACATAATCTGCAGTAATGACGCCTGCCGCATACTTTCGCGGGTCACTCAAGTAGTGCGGGGTATAAACATAGGGATCTTCTACCGTTCCGGCTCCGGCACGCTGTATCAGAATGTCACAAATTGCTGAATATGCATCTGCCCATGGATCAACCTTGCCGCGCCAAATGCAGGGGTATTTCCCGCTTGTATTGCTCCCAGGCGAACCGCTAGAAGCCACTACAATGTCCGTTGCACCATTGTTCCAAGCCCTAGACGACAGATAGCACCCAACGGTTATGTCCTTTGCATCTCCGCTGAAATAAATTGCTTTGTTTTCTGCATCGTAAACATCAATAGCTGTTATGTTTACCCTGTCAGCAATTTGGATGCCGTTTTGCGACGTACCGATTACTATTGACTGACCAACAACATACTTATCAGCTGTAGCGTTTGCTACGATGACCCTATTTACCCCGGTTTCCGCAACAGTAGATAAGTCGGTAGCGCTATTATATGATAGCGTAGATGCGCCCATCATCACCAGTTGCAAATCCCTAGTTGCGAATTCAACCAGTTGCAGAACGTATTCGTACATGTGCGCCACCATGGTTTCCGTGTGGGCGTTTTCGTTATAAGTTCTGGCAGCATCCATGTGCCCATTTACCGAGTTGTAATCAGGGACTGTGCCGCTCCTGGATGTGGCCTTCAGGTCAACTGTAGACATCCAATAAGCGGGTAAATAAACTTTTGTGTTCCAGTCTGGGAATATTTCGAACAGTTCATACCCTTCACTTGGCGTGCCAGTCACGCTGGGGGCATCGTAAGACCCATTCCACGCACAAGGTGTACATTCGTAAAACGTTTCCCCATGGTCAGCATAAGGGGGGAACGTTCCACCGTCAAAGGCAAATCCGGGTTCCCCGCGATACGCCATTACGTGCGGTTTTCCTTCGGCATCGTGATACACATTGCACATTGGACGGTTAAAAAACGGCACACCGTCAAAATCATTTATAACCACTGCATCATCAACCGCTGCATTCGCAATCATGCCTACAGCGTCATCTGCTCGCACTCCTGCAGGGTTGGAACCACTGAATATGGCAGTATACTTTTTAATGCCAGATTCTTTTAATCTAGCATCGGTATAATCATTAGCTAATACATAAGCCCATGCACCCGGCATTTAACACACCTCCCATGTGGAAGTGTCACTGTCCCATACATAACTTGTTTTTGCTTTTGTAACAGTATCAAACTCTATCCCTATTGCAATATCTTCTATGGGAGCAGGTTGTGCCTTACCTTTTATCCATCCGTATTCTGCAATACTCCCATTTAGCTCGGCATTAAATGATGGCTTAAACGTTCCATCGTTGTTCACGGTGCCTTCCATGGGGGCCGGATACCAGTACGTCAGCACGCAACCAACCTCGTCAGTCGCCGGAGTATTCAGTTCGGCATCGGTATACAATCTTACTACCCCATTGCCGGCCAGGACGGTCCCCACGTAAAGCGTTACACCAAGACCATCTATCGCCAATATGTCCCGGGCAACATCAAGATTACCATCGTTATCCAGTAACCTGCGACGAGAAATTATTGGTTTATGTTCTACTGTAATGTAACCATCGGCATCCGTGTTGCCAGTAAATGATACCCTGGCTACCACAAATGCATGGTTGGCAAAGGCATCGTGGTTTTCATCGTAACCGATTAATGGTAGACGAGGTGGTTGATTAGCTGTTCTCACATTTACGCCACTCATTTATATTCACCTGCCCTTATTCTAATGTTTTAAGCTTCAACTGTTTTAATACTGGTATGCTTCTTGACATACCCACCAGATATATTAATTGTGAATTCCGCTTCCCAATCCCCTACATCATCCGGGCTAAAAGAAAAATACACCTGGTGTCCAGAAATGGTCGCTACTGGTTCAGTAACTGCATCGCTCGGATCGGTAAGTTGAATTGTTGCGCTTTCAATTGTAAATGGGTTGCCTTCTTTGTCTTTGACGACAACCTTCCAGGGAACGGTTTCACCTACCCGAATAGACAATAAAATACCCCCTCTATTTCCTTGTATTTAAGCTCCAAACTACTAAAACTAAGCTACATTATCGTAAAACAAAAACTCCCGAGGCGGGATATCCTGCAATTCTAAAATGTTTACATTTTCCTGTAATGAAAAGTCGTACCTTGAAACGTCAAAAACTATATAATCATGCTCCAAACTATCTAACCAGTTCATTGCAATGCCGTAATTTATTGCCCAATACGGATATTCCACTGCATAATCTGGTTGCTGCTGTGGTGCCGGGTACCAGTCCAAAACCATTAGGTTTCTTAACAACTCGTCATTGACACTAAAAATGTCGTCAATTTCTTTAACTTCCAGGTTAAACATGAAATCCGTTTGGGCGCTGAATATTTCACCCTGTTCACCCTGTTCGGAAACGAAAAAATATCTATTAGGAATATCATAAACTTCAAAAACAGGCATCAATATATCACCGCCATTTATTTCCCTATTTCCTTTATTTAACGCTACCAATAATATATCGGTGCATTGGAAACTGCTGTAGCACCATCATGCACCGACGCAAAAATATCATTTGATTTAATTTAAAAATTGCCCGGAACCATGCCGTACCCTTGATAGGGCGATATTTTCTATTGCGCTCCAAACTGCGCCCCACTGCGTTACCTTTGGAATATCGCTGACCAAATAAACCACTATATGGTCCCCGTGGCCGGCCCATAATTGGGGCACCCGGGGAACGTGGTCGGGTAGAGTTCCATAAGCCTGAATTTATGTACTGTTTAAGGGCCGGATTATCTAATTCCATTAACGAACCGGAGCCAAACTCACTAATAACCGCCCATCCACCTTCTGCCATGACCTGGCCAACTATATGCCAACCTATCATATGAGCATCGTTTTTAGTTATTTTTATATGCGGCATCCCCGATGATGGCGGGACCGGCTTGGACGATTCTGCTTCGTTTGCAATTTTGGCAATAAATTCCTGCACAACACCGGAAAAAGCAATCATTAAATCGCGCTTGCATAATTCACGGTTAAAATGTAATGACATAAATAAACACCGCCACCTAGTTTATTCTAGTTTTAGTTTCTAGTGTCGTGGGAAATAAGGAGCGTATTATTCCCCGGACTGGAAACCGGGTCAATAGTGTCAACCTGGTAAGACTGACCAGAAAAAACTATGCGGTCTAAAAGTTGCACATCATTTACGGACTGTAAAATCACCTGGAAGATTTGTTGTGGCACCATGCCGGGATCTTCTTGCACCATACGCTGAAAAGATACGCCGGCATAAGCAGGTATATTGGTGGCAACCGTCCCCCATGTTTCGCTACCGGGGACGGTGTTGCCGTAACTGTCTTTTTGTTCCTCGTAACGCTTAATTGTCAGTGATGTATTGATTTTAGCCACTTGGAAAGCAATTTGCTCACTTGCTCGGTCGAGCTGCGAAGTAATACAAAGGTATGATGTAGTGATGCCATTATCTACAACTGTCAATGTATTGCCAGAGGCAAGGCCACTATCAAGCAGGATTAACCCCTCTTTAAAATTTTCAATATAATTCAAATCGGTACGGGCTCCCACTTTGCGTAGACTTACAAACGATGGCGTGACGCCGTTTATTGTGCAAGCTTGACCATTGTCACGCAACCATGCTTCTATTGGATGCATGTGGTGGCCCACCCCCTCAATGCCAATGCCACTAATTCCACCATGTCACACCGGCCCGAGTTGGCCCGGAAACCGAAAACGGTACGGCAGAAACGATGGTCCCGTCAGTAGGTTGGTTGCATCGCCCCACGTCAGACCTAAAATCTGTCCATAAATCGGACTCTTTCTTTACCCAGTCAATATCTCCGTAGTCTATAGTCATATGCGGTCCCTTGGTGTTTTTGGGTAACCGCTGTGACATTGATGGACAAAGTAGGGCGCAACAAGCATTTACCACAGCAGATTCAAGATAGATATTTTTATTTGTGGCCGGGTCCGCAGCTAATATACTTGCCCAGGCAGGCACAGCATCGGTGACCATGGCTTCGGCCATACTGATAATGTCTGGTTGCTGGATATCAGCATCGGGTAATTGGTTGCTTGTTAAACGGAATTTGGTCCGGATGCGTTCCTGCCAACCGGTGGCGGTTAAAATTTTATTAGGCATTAATCATACCCCCCCCCTTAATTGGGAGCAATTTGGCGCAGACGAGGGTAGTGAGTAACATAAACACCACCCCCGCCAATTGACTTACATTTTAAGCATCATTTTAAGCGTTCAACTGCAGAGTTTTGGTTGCCAGTCTGGGGAACATGGTTGCAAAACCGTTATTCTCGGAAACTGTTAACACCGAAGTCTGGTTCAGAACGAACCTTTCAGACTCGCTAATATCCGAGCCAATCTCGGTGACGTATTCCAAGGCGTACCGATTATCGATACCGATTAACTTGTTGGCATAGTCGGTGCTGGCATCGGGCAGATAAACCAGGGTTACGGTATTAAAGATATCCTGCGCCAGTTTGACCCTAATGTCTAACGGTTGGCCACTTTGCAGCATGGCCAGTAGAGTCAGAGGGTTGATGTTAGGCATTTGCAGGGTCAGAATGTTTAAAAGCTCATCCTGGCCACCAATAATTACTTTACAATTGTAGGGATAGAAGTTCATTAGCCACTTCATCCAGGAAGTGTAGTCCAGGCCGTTTGCGACGACGCCATCAAGATCCGCATTTAGGCGATAGTTTTGGGCAGCGGTGTTGGCGTTGCCGTCACCGTCAACAATAACTGCCAGTGCTTCAGTGGCCTTGTCCAGGTTGCCTTGCATGGCAATGCGGCGAACGTGCAGGGCCAGCATGTCCACTTTCATGCGGCGAATGGCCTCGTAAGATGCCTCAATGGCACGGCCATATTTATAAAGCTTGATGGACGTGCTTCGCCCAGTGATTTTGCACCGGGGCAGCTCGGACGCCTCAGTGACGCGCTTTTTGCTTTGCTTGGTTGGTTGGTCATCAACATAAAACGGTTCATAAGTCGTTCCGTCGATGGGGGTAGTGATAGCGATCAGCCAGGGTAAGATACTTTCATTGACCATGGCTTCTCTGGCTACCCGGGAAATGTATTCCGGGAATAAAACTTTAGATTCTTCGGTTAGGTAGAATTTATCTACAGTGTCAGCGTAGATGCCGAATTTATCGTTCGATTTGGTTTTAATGTCAAAGCGCTTTAACTGGCGCTCGAATGCATCCAGTTTTTCATTAGCCCCGTATTCACTGGACGGATCCTCTTTCTCTAAGAGTTGGGAAAGGGTTAACTTATCCCGACGTGCTTTTTTAAAGAGGTCAAAACTGAGGGCAATATCGGCAGGTCTTGCCATTTATAACACTTCCTTTCTGTGGTTAACGAATATTTGTTTTGAATTGCAGGATGTTATTTTACAGTTGTACTACACAGGTATCGTTGTCGGCATCCACAGATGCCACAAGGCCGCGCCCCTTGGAAATTACAACCACCTGGGCGGCGCCGCCCTCATCAATGGCCTGGCCGGGATCGTCCTTCACGTTACCGGCACCATCAACAACAACCTTATTATTGAGGGTTGGTTCTGCGCCATTTAGACAGGGCAGTTCCAAAAATCCGGCATAGGCCAAAGTGCCATAACCATCATCTTCAAACTGAATTAATTTGCCGGCCAATGGATCACCATCATTACCAAGGCCAACTTCACCGTTATCGGTCCATGTTACGGCCTTACCAATATCATCAACAACAATCGTAGCTTCCAGCAGTACGCTAACGTTCTTTTGACCGATACCTTCAAAATCAATTCCGCCTCTCGGCATGTTTAAACACTCCTTTCAAATAAAAAACTCACAATGTTAACTTTTTATTGCTTGAAATTACTTCACCGAATACAGGGAGTCGTCACTTTTCATAGTGTCCTTACCATCATCGCCACCATCATTATTGGACAGTCGCCCCGCGGCAATCGCTTGTTTGGCTACTTCCTCGTACTGCGCCTTGACGGCCTTGATGTCATCCAGGGATAGTGCTGAATTACCCAACATTTTACGGTTAACTTCTTCGTTGAATTTGTCAGCATAGGCCCGCACACCCCACTTTAGGGCGTCGTCGATCAAATCCTGGCGGTATTGTTTACCCACCTCAGCCAATGGTTCCAAATCCTTCACCTTGGCTTCAATAGCGGTTAGGCGCTCAATTTCCTTGTCTTTTTCACCGATGGTGGATTGGGCGATTGCTAACTGCCCCTGCGTCCCCTTTACTTTTTCAAGCAGTTCTTCCTTGGTACATCCCAGCAATTCGCAAAGTTGATCCAAAAGTTCCACTTTGGATTCATCTCCTTTCGTTGTAAACGATAATTTTTTCAAGTTGGCTGGCATATTACCATCAAGCGCGTCCGATAGGTAATGTTTTTGCTCCGAACTAATTAGTGCTTCCACTGCCTTAGTGTGTTCGCGCACCAACCGTGTCATGGTCCATCCTTCAGGCAAGTCCTCTTTGTACATCCGATGGTACAGATCGTGCAATTCGGCTACATCTAGTTTATCTTCTGGTGCAATAAGGACTTTGGCGGCGTTGGATGATAATAAACAATAAACCGATGCATCTTGCTTCACCAGTTTTAGTTCGGCCATGCTATTAATAGGGATAAGTTCTCCTTTTTGATCCCTAGGTAGCGATGTGTCGCCCTTATTAGACAGTGCCCCCAGCGCCCCGGCGTCAGGGTAGGCCCCGGCACAGACAATGGAGTTTTCAATCATCATGGACCGATCGTTTTTAGGTGCAGGTTTGGCGATAATGAAACACTGCATATCTTGGCCGTGCACCTTATATGTTTGCCCGGGCCAGTGTGGACAGTTTTCATAATCCCGGAAATCGTTGCCACAAATAGAACATTCACTTTTGCCCCAAGACACGGTTACCGAGCTATCATGCAGGGTGCCGGCATTTAATTGGGCGTCAATATCATCGGTGGTAAACCCGCCAGGTAGGTAAGTCTTTTGGCCGGCCTTCATATACATAGTGCCGTCTAGGTGGGTTTCACCGTCAGCATCTACGGTTTCACTTTCAAAAAAGCGACCAAAAGGGAGAGTAATATTACGACTAAAAAAGCCGCCAAATGAATGATCGGCAATTTGTACCACATCACCATTATTTACAAACTTTTTATAAATGGACAACATGGAAGCATCAAACTTTAAAAAACGGCTCGGAATAAACCGGGTGCCTATGAGCCTAAACTTATGTACATAAGCATCTTCCTCGGTAAGGGGCTCTTTGGCGAACCTGTTTATTTTAGCCAGCTGTGCGGCAGTTGGTTTGGCCAATTTATCTCACATCCTCGACACTGATACTAATTTTTAAATTCTATGGTATCGGTTCTTCTGTGGTAACAATACTGGCATTCATCTGCTGAATTTCGTAATCATCCCCTGCAGATACCACCACTGGGTCGTAACCATTGGCAAACTCGACCGGGGCAACTGTCTCAGTTATTGTCCCGCCTATGGTAAGTACAGCGGTGAATTCTTCCAGATCGTCAACAACAGATGCCACGTCACCGGCACCATTTTGTATTGGTTCACCAAGGGCGTTAGTACCTAGTGTGATGGTTAATACTGTACCTTCCAAAACGGCACCAGTGGGGGTGTCTGGCTCAGTAGCCTGCACAACCTCTACGGTATAGTCGTTACCAGCACTGCTAGCTTCAACAACGGTAATCAAAACTTGCCCTTCACCTTCACCTTCATTTCCCGTACCAACAAGAGCTGTTGCCGATGCAGCAACTGGAAGCGGGGTGATCAATAAAGTGTCGCCAATGGTGCTCAGGATGGTTTTAAAATAATCCACACCGTCAATATTCACACGAACAATGCCACCACTAAAGACATCAGGATCAAAGTTTTTTGTAACGTCAAAGATACTAACCCCGTCGCCACCGGTTGCAGTACCCCTTGGTAGGGCGAGATCGCCAACTCGCAACTGTTTGAAAATCCCTCTAAGTAAACCCAATTGGTTAGCTGAAACCTGATCCGGATCTGCTACCGGAATCGTATCAACCTGCCCCATACCGCTAACCTCAACCATTTGTTTTAAACTTGCACGTCCCATATTTTATCTCGCCACCTTTCCATTCCTACCTGTACAGAATATAGGCGGTACCGATGCCATCAAACTGTAGGGATATATTAGTATTGCACTGCAGTGGAGCATTGTAGAACTCGTCCTCGTCTACACCCACTAATGCCGGCCACACATCTGCAACGCCATCAAGTATTTTGACTGAAACGCCTTCAGTTGCAGCGTATAACCTAGCCACCATCCCGGGACCATTATTTACTTCTATGGTTTCAGCGCCGGTTGAAGTCACCTTTTTAGGAGTCCACCCTTGTAGATCATCTGTCAATTTAATAAGCACCACCTTTCATGGTCGTAGGTAAGGATACAACATCACCCTGTAAATCTTGCAATGTTTTTAGCATTTTTTCTTCCTGGATTTGTTGCTTTAATTTGATTGTCCTGGCTGTATTTTCCTGAACTTTGCTCATTTTTTCTTTGTCGTTAGCTATCTCCGTCACCGTTTCCATCTTCACCATCTCCGTCGCCACCCCCAGTCTGCGCCTGCGCCGACGTACCAGTTGCCTTGTGACCAACCACATTCTCAGCAGCTTCATTCTCGTCAACCCAACCTTGGGCCTGACAGAATGACCAGTAGTTGGCCCGGGCTTGTTCAATTTCCTGACGTATTTTCTCACCTTGGTCGTCAACCTTGTTATAAGTCAATTGAGGTTTGCCCTGTATGCCCCATACCCGCAAAGCAAGCCGGGCCACTGATTCAATGATGCGCTTACTGCCGCGCTGCATAGCCCGTAAGCTGGAGCAATAAATTTTAAACTGCACCGAACCCCATGTTTCGGTAACCCCCTGGTTGCGGTTCATAAAAATAGCCAACTGTTTTGTGCCAGACATGAGGCTAACATCCACGCCTTCATTAATAGCCCGCACATCAATACCGCGGGCACCAGCAGCACCGTTAACCAGTTGGATTTTAGAATCGTCATAGTGGATAAACGAAT
Organism: Desulfotomaculum sp.; assembly: GCA_016841675.1. Lineage (GTDB taxonomy): Bacteria > Bacillota > Desulfotomaculia > Desulfotomaculales > Desulfallaceae > BRH-c8a. The sequence continues at coordinate 139,760 of JAENYQ010000001.1, read as the reverse complement.
CATCCGGCTTCAAATCATTAAAATAAGTTTGAATGTCAGTCAGGCGCTGGGTAAGATATTTCCTTAGTTTTTCCGGGTCGGCCTTAACATCCGGGGGTGCTGAAGTCAATGCCAACTCCAAGGCCACCGCCACATCATACCTGGGCCAACCCTGGTTATGTAACACTTTCTGCATATCAAAATTAATCTGCATCTGAAAATCAGCGGCCATCACCGCCGCCGCCATGGGACTATTACCAATCGGTGAATCACCATCCGGGTCGGTAGGCACCCAGAAGAAGTTTGCATTCTCCAAAGATACCGGGGTCGGTAAACCAAATTGACGTTGGTATGGAACTAGTATTTTGCGCCCATTACGGTCCTCGGGTACCCATTCAATAGTCATGGGGTCAATCCAATGCACATCCACTATATCGGTAAGGGTTGAATCAACCTCTGCCTCAACGCCCATTGCCCCATCTATAAGGCCAGACAGGTGAAGCATGTCCACCAATCCGTCCAGGCCAGAATTAGACACCCCAAAAATGCGCGGTGCCAACTCTTCATTCCATTTTTTTTCAGCCCGCTTTAAACGTGTTTTACCATCTAATGCGTAAATTTCCATGGTATGCCCAATATTGGCCAGGCGCAGGAAGTTCCATACAGCCATGGATGTGTCCGGGTGGTATTTCCTTAATAGTCGTAACGCCCCTTGCACTGTGCGGCAAAGGCGCAGGTTGGCTAAAAGTTCGGTCGGTATCGACTTTTCCGGAGTTAATGGAACCGATAAACCTGTCCCGGTGTCCCATGACGCCCTGGTAAAACGACCGGCTGAAATGGTTTGGGATGATGCCGCGGCACCGTTATATTTTTTTGCTTTAGACTTTGATTTAGGGGCCAATTCGCCACCACCTCTTAATATTTGCCACTGCCTGCCGCCAGGGGTAGTTTATTTCTTGGTGTACCAACATTGCTACCCAGTAACAATCCAATATAGGGCAATGTCGAAGTTAGGGCATTGTAATCCCGGTAAAGCAATAGCAACATTGTAACCAGGTCATCATTTCCACCTACTGGGTGGTGAAAACTTACTTTGCCAGTTTTTGTAAAACTGTAGGTATATGCTTTTAACTCTTCTTTTTGCGGTTTGTCGTTTATTAAAATAACATCCCTGCCTTCACACAGCAGGGAAAAATGAGATACCATTTGCTCCTTGAAGGCGTTAGTGAAAAAGTGGCCAGTAACACTAATACCGCGCTGTGCCACAGCCTCTGGCAATGTTTCACCTAGGCCGGTAGAGTCCATGTCCAGATGAGCATTATTGTAAAGTTTACAGTAAGCCTCTACTTTGTTCAGCTGAATCGTCCAGGGCAGGCCGGTCCATCGTTCGCGCAACACCTGAACACCACGGTCATCCCGGATGCCAAAAGCTGAATAGTCATTACGTTGGGCAGGGTCCCATGCCGCCTTATAAACTCGGCCCGGTTCCGGTTCCTGCGTCACCCCGGTTGAGATGTCGTCAATGTTGGCAAAGACTTCGCCGGAGTCCTCTAAGAACTCGCCTAAAAACTCTTGGCGAAACAGGCGCTCTGGCAAGGTGCGCTGCGCTTCCTCAATCTCCTTGGGATGAATATATGGATTTGACGACGTTGGAAACTGAAACGACTCCCATTCCGGGAAACGTTCATCCAAACCCCATTGAAACATTTGGTACAGGTAGTTTCTTCCTTTAGGGGTGCTGTTTATCATGGCGATCCCGCCGGTACCATGCGGTCCTCTGCCGGGAGAGGAAAGACGACCACGCAGGTATGACCATGTTGTTTCCATATCCTTAACCCGGGCAGCCTCTGTCATGAGTAGGGCATCGAGTCCTACAGACACCAGGGAATCCGGGTTATCTGCTGATTTGACTTCAATAATGCCGCCACCGACTGTTTCCAGGCGATGTTCGGCCTCGTTTTTATTAACCCGCCACTGCCGGGGCCAGAAGTGAACAAGTTCACGCCACATCTGCTTGGCCAGTGGGAATGTCGGGGCGACAAGCCATCCGTGAACTCTGGGGATGAGTGTAGTTGGCCGGTCCTGTTCGGACAGCATCTGGGCAAATTTTACTATAAACTCATTTATCAGGCAGCGGTCTTTGCCCCACCTAGCACCACATATTAAAACCTTGAATCGGGCCTGGGATTCATGGACCAGGCGCTGGCCGCCAGAGTGAGGTTCGTAGTCGATTTCTACTACTTGCTCTTGTTTGGGCTTGGGTTGGGACTGGGACTGGGTTTCTGAGTCGGTTTGGATGTCCAAGGTGGTGCTCACTGGGTCGCCCGGTGGGTCACTGTGCTTCTGCTTGGCTATTTCATCCGCCAAACTTACCGGTTTTTCCGGTTTCGGTTTGGGTGGTAAGGTGTATTTTAGGCGGTGTGCTTCCTTGCGACAGTTCTCGTCGCAGTATTTTTTCATTTTCTTGTACAGTTCTTCGGTGGTTTCAAACACGCCACCATTGGGACAGTTTGGATTCTGACATTTTACTCGGACAAGTTTATCTTTGGGGCGAGGATTGTCCGGGTCTGGGGGTGCATTGTCCCTTCTTTGCTTCTGCTTCTGGTTTTGCGCCTTAGTGTTGCAGGTGGTGGAGCAGTATTTATGTTTTGGATTTTTGCCCGGGGTGAATTCATTTCCACAGAAGGAGCAGATTTTTGTTTCACTAGGGGCAGTATCGGCAGTGATTGTGGTAGTTGTGGTGGTGTGAGTGTTTTTGGGTGTAGTTGCACTTGCACCACTTGCCTGCACCGGCGCACGACGGCGCATTTTAGCGGCCAAATCCTCTAATATTTCTTCCCGGGTACGTTCAGACATTGAGGATCACCGGCCCTTGGGTATTGGTATTCTTTGCGTTATTTGCGTTAAGATATTACCCACCGGGGATGCCCACCAGGGACCCCGCCCTTTACGCCGGGTGGGACGGCGCGGAGGACGCGGATGCCAATTCGCGCAGGGCGGGGGAAATTTTATTTATTATTGTTTAGGTTGAAAAATTAAAAACAAAACATCCCTGTTTTGGGGTGAAATATTCATTGGTTCATTCGTTAGTTGGTCTGTTGGTTATACTATTGAGTGTAACCAACAGACAGGGGGCGATAAGCGCAATAATCCGGGGATGATGTTGCCCGGGAAGGGGATTGGGGGAACGGAGTTCCACCATAGTGCGCGGGGCGATGGGCCGGGCGTTGCCTCGATGCTAGTTAGTTGACTAATCTCCTAAATTATGGGGGCGCATTTGTTTTACAAAAGTGTTCGCGGTACCTCTCGGCGACCAAACCAGGCACCCCCCCCGCCCCCGGCCGCGACAAGCCTGGCAAATCGGTCCCACATTGTGCCTGGCAATGCAAACGCCCGGGCTGATAAATAAGCGCCGGGCGTAATGTTATGGATGAATGTATAATATTATTGTATTGTAGCGTAAATAATGAGCTATGGAATACCGTTTGTAACTAGTTTCGGTATTATATGTTTTTTATGTCCTTTTAGCGCCGCTGGTGGTGAGTTCCACGGCACCGGCGCCATCTTTCCAGGCTATCTTAAGACTGATTCCATCGTCTTTGGTTTGGGGTCCCATAATATCCCTTCTCTTGTCGGCAAGGATGCCAAAGGCGATCGCAATGTCTCTGGGGCTGGCTTTGGTAAGTTTTTCCGTAGTTAGGGCGTCTATGAGCTGGTTCATTTTTGCACCAAGTGCTTTAATGAATCCAACATCCTGCGCCCGGGCGTCAGTGCTTACTTCCTCTTCCATTTCCTTGATCCATCTGCCAAGGGTACTTCTATGTATGCCCATCTGTTTACATACTACAACAATACTCTTGCCCTCATTGAATGCTTTATTCAGGGCGGCAATCTGTGTTTCCTCGTCAAATGCAATGGCTGGTTGTTCGCCTTCCCTATTATGTGGCACCGGCTCCATGTATTCCGCTTCCCTGACTACTAATGCGCCTGCGTCACTCATGGCCACCACCACCACGCCGGCCAAACCGGCATAATTAAACAGGGACCAATTAATATTAGATCCCTGTCTTTTTATTTTATCCTTATTACCTATATAACCCTACTATTATACTCTATCTATTAATAGTATATCTTATATCTATATATTATGATATACTATTACTTTATTATATACTTATCCTAATATATCATAATCAATAACATTATACTCCTTATTTACACACAAGTCAACCATGTTTTACCCAACCCGGGAAATATATTTTTCGTCCCCGAAACACCTACCCACATATTGACCAAACCCGGAAATAAAGTATATACTTTAATACAATAATTCCAAACCACCAAACCACAAAGGAGCAATGCCACATGCCCACCAAACCAAACAAGCCACCAAGACCACCAACACCGGCACCACCAACACCGGCACCACCAACACCGGCACCACCAACACCGGCCACCGGGCATCCAAACCCCAAACCACCGGCCAACTGGGGCGGCTCCCGTCCTGGAGCTGGCCGTCCACGCACCGACAACCCGCGCCGCCTTCGGGCCTTCAAGGCAACAGATCGGGAGTGGGAAACAATCCAACAGAACGCCGCAAAACATAACCTTTCCGCATCTGAATTCATCCGATTAAAAACCACCGGCAGCACTGACCAAAACAGCACTGACCACACCGGAACCCAGTAACCAGGGAATGCCGGTTTTTTTATTTACTCCCCTGTTACGATAAACCCGCAACCCCAAAAACTTTTTTAAGAAATACCGAAAATTTTTTGTTTTAGGTATTGTATTTATCTTGAATATCGTTTATACTTATATCAAGCAAGAGAACAACACAAGCGCACCGAACAACTACACACAGAGAACCACCACAAGCCCAGCCCGGGGAAGTCGGCATCAAGCCGACCAAGGGACGGGAACCACCGGAACCGAGCCGAACGCGCGCAGAGTTGCGGAAAGTGGTTGAAATAAAGAAATCAAATTTGAGAAGGTTTTTCTCCAGGCGAACGGTTTGATATGCAGCAACTACGGAATCGGTGTTAACCGGTAAAGTATGAGAGCTGTCGCACCCGCCCAGCAGACGGGCACAATTAGGTGATTGAGTTCACCTGAGATACATTGGGGGGCCGCCCGAGAAGATGGAGAATAGGCACAGGTTGAAAAACTTTCTCATTCAAATATCGCACCACATTAAAGGAAGGTTAAAAATGAGAAGCAAATATCAACCGAAAATGCTGCAATATGCTTACATGGTTAAAGTAAATGATGTACAAAAGAATAATTCGTGCTGTAGTAAATGCGACTATAAAAAATGCCCCTACCGTAAAGATAAAACAATAAAAGCAGAGTGACGGCGACACAAATCGCCGGTAATGCTGGAAGACTGGTCACAACCCCAGCTAATAAAAATATAGGGAGGCCCACAAAATGAAAATGGTTGAAGCGCTGAAAGTCCTGAAAGAAAAAGGTATAACTAGTTTAACCGGCATGCATGGCCAGACTGACATTAACTGCTACATTAATAATGCCCGCCAGAGTGACGATAACGCCGCCGACGTACTTAGTAAATACCCTGATATGGGTTGGGCCATCTACCACACCGAACACGCCGACGCCCATTACATCGTTGAAACCAACGGACACCATATCATAGTAACTAAATATGACAGATTTGACATGCCGACATATGGCGACTACGACAGTGAAGAGAGCATGCACGCAGACTTTGACGCCTGGCGCATCCAACGAGACGCCGAACTCATAGCCAACGAAATGACCGACAAGCGTCCCGGCGAACTACCCCGCGCGGCATGGGTACTTATCGCGGCGGCGGAACTAAAAGCGGCACATAAGGCTTCCATGGAAGCCTTTGAACGTGAATTTGGCAGTGCGTAAACATGAACCCGCTAGGCCCAACCCCGAGAATGCCGGGGTCGCCGGTCCTAAAAACCGGCGCGGCGCTTAAGGGTCACCTAAAACCATGGCCACATCGGCCACGGCCACCGGTGGGAATGCTTCCAAGTCTCCTAATGCCCGATTAACCCCGGGCGGATGCAAGGGTGTTACCTGAAAAGGTATTGTCCTAAATAGCGAGTCAAGCCGGGTCAGCCAGGGCGGTTAAATACTAGGCGACGTCATATAGTGAATGTTAGTCAGTATTCTAAAGCACTATTCAATGATTTAGAAATCTGGCCGGTGATAGTCCGTCAATCTATCTGAGGCAGAGACTGGAAAGTTCGGGCCGAGATACATAACCGGCTTTCCCGTGGTCGCTAATGCCCACGTTAATCTCGGAGGCGTGCAAGGCGCGGATCATGTTAAAAAATAGCGCCACCGACACCACCGGCCACGCAAAATATACTGTCTATGCTACCGGGTGAGGCGCTCCCCGGAATGTTACACCTGCAACACCCGCCGCAATACCTGCGGCACTCCATACCGGTAAGGAGCTTAAGCACCCGGCGGTCCCCGGCTAAGAATATTTTCTAGTCGCATATTTGGAACGTGTTTCCGGGGGACCTAAAGCTAAACAGTGGAACCGTTGCAAATAGGCGGCAAAAGTCCCGGACGTACTGCAGACGCCCGGGCGACACCCATCACCCACAAAACCCGGCAATCCGCAGGTCCGGCAACAAAACCCAGCGAGGCGCAACTTCACCCAGCTTACATACCGGGGCGACGAGTGGCCATTAGTCGTCTTAATCTCGGTATATCTTTCTGTATTTTTTCTGAGTGGCGCCGGCCATCACCAACCAACCCGGGCGGCGATAGTCAGAAGGAATGCAAAAAAAAGGAGGTTTTAACCCCATGCAATACCCCAGCAAAAAGCGCCCCATAAACACACCGGCGCCCATAGTTATTGACTATAAAAAATTGTGCCCAAATTGCCCCCATAATGAAAAATGCGGCGACATTCCATTTTTTAAACCCTGCACCGAAGAGTTGAACAAATAAAAAAGGAGGCGCTACCTTTGGATGAAAAAACAAAATTAAAATGGTATCCCGTTCGCCTATATTTCCCGGGTGACCGCTTCATGGGTGAATTTGGTCACGTTGACGCAATACGCGCTACATCGTACACCGACGCCATTAAAAAAGCGGCCTGGAATTGGGACACCGCCACTATAATTGAGTTGATCGATGAATCCGAAATGATTTTTAGTAAATAAGGAGGTTTTAACCATATGACCAAAAACGAAAAAAAATATCTTCAGCAACAGGTAACCCATAATAAAGAAATCATTAAGCAAGTGGAATCTGGCGAAATATGGGACGAAATTTTCAAAACCCCTGAACAAAAACTTGCCTTTACTCAGGGCATAGCTTATGTAAATGATGTATTAGACGCGTTTATTAATGGTTAGTGCCACCAAAACCCGCCAGGTACAAGGCCGAGAATGCCGGCCAGCGCCCCAGGATGCCACGCAACACCGGCACCCGGGACGCCTACGCTTAAGGGTACATATTTTAATTTTAAGGGAGGCAATAACCCCGTGTATGAAAATGGGCACTGCAAATATTGTCCACACTACCGCGGTATGGAGGACAAAGGCGCACCAATGCCTTATACAAAATGCGCCAATCTCAAATGGCAAAAACATTTTGAGAAAGGCAAAGACTATTTATTACACTACGCTTCCGGTCTGCCAAATTATTGCAAAGAAAAAATTAACTATTAGCCCCGGGGTTATCACACTCCGGGGTGTCACTATTTTAAAGGGAGGTTTTTTACCAGTGTCAAAATTGGTTCACCTACAAGGTATGGGCGATTATCCCGGAATTCCTGCCGGCGAATTAAAGCCCGGCATGGTGATGGTGTGGAATTACGGCGGACTAGAAAGAACCACCGGCGAAATCCAACTTTCCAAAACCGGAAAAACGCTCACGGTTGAAACAGAATACCGGGATTATGACGGAACGATAAAACCGCATGTCCGCAAGTTTAAAACCACCCGCCTGGTAGTAGTAACCAAGCAAAAATTCTAAAGGGAGGTTTTCACCCATGCCAAGACTAGACACCAAACAAAAGCGCCTTGAGGCCCGTAGATTCTACGCCCAGGAAGGCGCTCAAACTATCGACATGCCCGAAATACAATTGCAGGCATTCACCAGCGACCCCGAAGGCGACCCCAAAGGCCGTCAAAACCATTTCACCTTGACGGTTTTCACCGGTACCGCCGGCAAGCCGTCCATAAACTATTACTACCGTACCCGCGAAGCCAGGGACGCCGCCTTACAAAAGGCCATAGCAGACCAAAAAAGCCGCCTAGATTATAAAGCACAATATAAGGCGGAAAACAAAGGCCACCAATCCGGCGCGGCAGTCACCGCGGCAGTAATCCGGGCAAGGCTTAAAAATGAGTTTCCTGGCATTAAATTTTCCGTCCGTTCCGAAAACTTTTCAGGCGGTAACAGTGTAGACATTGACTGGACCGATGGCCCGCGCACATCTGACGTTGACGCTGTTTGCCGGCAATATCAGTATGGATATTTTGACGGGATGACCGACTGCTACGAATACAGGGACATTGCCAAGGACCTGGGTTGCCCCGGCGCTAAATATGTGCATTCTCACCGCACCCTGACGGACGAATATAAAACGCTCATGCTCAGTGCTTGGGACGCACTCCACGACGCCGACAATTACAGGCCCCGAGAATGGGAAAGAAATACCTGGCGCATGGTTAACGACATCGAGCGCCAGCACCCGGAGTTGATGCCGTACCAATACGAAAGAAACCAGCGCACAGAGGAACTACCGGAAGAAGTCACCGAAACAGCGTCGGCAACCGTAACCCAGGAAGCAACCCAGGAAGGAGTCCAGGAAGTAGTCCAGGAAGAATCAAAGCGCTCCAACGTGATCGACATCACCGCCAGGTTAAAGGCGAAGCGGGAACATCAGGAAGCAAGCCAGGCCGTAGAAATATTTAAAAGGGATTACCTGCCCCATATTAAAAAATCAGACGTGGACCTTTTAATAAATAGTCCCAAGGCGGAGTTGGGTAACACCATTGCAAAAATATGTCTTAGGATAGATTTAGAAAAGAGTCTGAAATAAAAGCCAGTTGCCCGATATGTCCTGCCACAGACCAAGATCAGACAACTGGCCCGGAACCGCAGGGGCTCCAAATTAAGTATATCGGAGCCCCCTTAAAATTTCAAATTTAAAACCAAATTTAAGGGGGATATAAAAATGAAAATAATGGTAAATGGTTACGGTTCGCAAGAACCGGCGCAGGAGTTTGAAATTCTTGACCGTGAAGCACTGGAAAAAATAATTGACAACTCTAGCCCGTCCCAAATATATCGACAAACATTCGAAAAAGCATATGGTTATACCCACGGCGGCACCGCCTATACCTACCTAGACGCCCGGGATGGTAGCATAAAAACATCATGGCTTGGTAGTAATACATTTAACCATCCGTTTGACAGTTTTTATGAAATCTGGCTGTGTAGTCTCACTACTGGCGCTAGCGCTATTGATTTGGATACCCCGGATGACCTATTGGATGATGAGGAACAGCACGAGCTTAGAGATTACAGTGGTAGCATTAGGGATTATTTGGACGAAAAGCATGGCACTGAGGAGTATGAAAAGCGCATGGAAAATGCCATTGACTGGGAAGCAATGGAATGGGAAATGGACGGAGAAAAAATTCAGGAACAATTGAAGGAGTTGTATTCGCAGTAAAAATATTAGATGGCCCGGTTATTTATACCGAGCCATCTCTCCCCTTTTGGGTAGGCTATTAAAATCACCAAAAGCAAATATTCCAATTCCTTTTAGGTATGCTATAGTTTCAATTCCTTGAAACTAGTATAATACTACTATATACTTTTGTCAAACAGGAGGTATTAATTTCATTTTGCCTAAGATTTGCCCCATCTGCAAAACCAACCCTGTTTCCGGTCGAAACCGAATTTGTGATTCTATTTCATGTAGAAAAGAAATGCAAAAAACCTGGTATGAAGGCAATATAACCATCCCAGATGGCTATCTGACCGCCGCTGAGTACGCTAAAAAGAAAGGAATATCTATTCAGGCGGTCACAAAAAACTGCCGTGCCGGTAAATTTCTTGATGCTTTCCAGGATCCACGGTCTGGCCGCTGGTATGTCCCCGGGCCTGAATTTACTGGGGAGAATATAGAAATAGTTGCGGCGGCACGGCGAAAAAAGCGGCCATTTAGTGCCACCGACAAAGAATGGGAAAAGATTATTGAAAAGGTTGCCTTAACTAAGTACACCGTTAATGAGTATATTATTAGGTGCGCTTTAGGTAAAAAGGTTTAAAGGAGCTGACCCCGCCCGTTGCTAATGTTTTTATGCATCTTTGCCGCCATCTTGTTTACTTCCGCTGTGTTTGCCACCCCGGAATTGATGAGCCAGAAGGTGAACGGTTTTGTTAAATGGTGGATGTAGAATCTTTTATAAAATAAATAAGCTTATCCGCAAATTGCGGAGAACCTTAACCCAAAAAGGAGTTGATCCCCATTGTCTAAACACCTACCCAAAATCATTTCCCGGGAGGATGCCGCCAAAATCCTGGCCGTGCCCAACATCCGCACCACCATCGGCCTAAGAAACCGCGCCATCCTGCAGGTAATGTACCGGGCTGGACTGCGCGTTCAGGAAGTTTGTAATCTGACCACCGAGGACATGGACTTGGAAAAAGGTTTTATCTATATCCAGGCTGGCAAAGGCGATAAAGACAGGTATGCTCCCATGGACTGGGATACTTTAGAATGGTGTAAAAAATGGGCACTGGTCCGGGCTGAATGGTTTACTAAAAAGGGCATCAAGTCTGATTATTTTTTCCCCACATTAAAAGGCACGCCATTAAATCAACGCTGGCTTAGATTCTTTTTCGCAGATTTAAGTAAAAAAACCGGTGTTTATATCCGGGATGGCAAGGATAAAAAAGAAATCCACCCACACATTTTCAGACACACCTGCTTTACCGAGTGCCTAGAGGATGGCCTGACCGTGCGTGAGGTTCAAGAACTCGCCGGTCATGCATCCCTAAACACCACTATGATATATTTAGCTGTACGCCCCGAAGTGTTGGCCAATAAGATGCGGAACCGGGCAGGGGCGGATGCGTAGCGAGAAGCATAACGAAAATAAACCCCCGGCAACCTCTAAATTGAGGCCCGGGGGTTATTTTTATTTTGCCTTCCTTTATTATCTCGTTAGCATCACGCAGCATGTAATATTATTTGTTATTTCAGGGCATCAAGCTGAATCATTAACACCATAAACCTGCCAAGGGCATTTTCAATTTCTTTTTCGTTATTAGATTCCATCGCCTTAACAACATCATCACAAGTATCTCTTAGTTTTTTAAACATTTCCACTGGTTCCATTACACATACCTCCTGTTTTTACTTACTCCCCTACCATATCCACCGTCACCAATTCCCCCAACCACCGCGCCACTTCTTCCACTACCACCGCCCTGCGCCGGCCAAAAGTATTCCGGCTTATCCCGAGCTCCTTCCAGACCGCCCGGTTCCCCGGCTTTTTTTGCCTGGCCCAGTCTGCAAAATACCACAATTCCACCAGTTGCCGGCTATCTTCGTCAAGCCTAGCTAATGCCCCGTCAACCGCATCTTTCCGAGCCTGAAGTATTTTAATCCTGGCATCAATTCTGCTTGAATTTTTAAGTCTTTTATCAGCCCAGGACTCTGGTTCCGTCAACTTCTCCCCAGTAGACGGGGATCCGCTAAGATCCCCGTATTTTGCCGTGCATGATGGAAGTTGGTTCTGGTCCATGCTTATGCTTAGTGTTTTTTGGGCCTGGATGGCCGCATCCAGGGTAGGATATGTGTAGAGTATTTTTTCAGTAATGCGAAACCATCGGGTGTCGGCCCGGGGCGGTGATTTTTTTTTGGTAGACGCCGCCGCCATCACTTAGCCCCTTTCTTCTTACCCTTGACAACTTTTGCACCTTCGCCCATCAACTGGTCAATTATTTCCCGCTGCGGTTTGGTAAGTCTGTCCCGGACCACCTCGTCAAAGAGTGCTTCCCCAATTTTTGCCAGTACGAAAGCATCAGTTTCGTCATTCGTCTTAAATTCGACGCCCCAGCGCTTAAAGACGCCCAGTTTTACTTCTTCCTTCTTGCTGTTGCCCTTACCAGTAGCGAATTTTTTTAATTGGGTAGGCGCAACCACAACCAACCATTTACCCTGCTCATGTATCAGCACTCGCAGGACGCCGCCAAGCTCCGCCGTCTGGAATACTCCGGCGCCCTTACTGCCAAATGAGTAACCTTCTAGGATAACGAAGTCAGCATCCACGATAAAATTAAACACTCGGTCCCGGATTTCAATTAGACGCTCCGGGCCGGATTTAATAAATGGTTTAATTATGGAAGTGTGACATTTATCATCATTAACAAAAAGCAACTCTTCACCAACACACATAGTACAAATCCCGGTCCCGGTTAAACTGGCATCAATGCCAACGATTTTTTTACTCATTACCGCACCGCCGCCTTTCTTTTCCCCCTCACCGCTACTTCCGCCCTTTCCGCCATTCTGGCCACATACCGAGCCCGGCTTTTATCTAAGTAATGCTTCCGCTGTTTCGGTTTGTGCCACCCTTTAACATGTTTACTCGGTCTGGCATTGGCCATAGCTGCCATAAGGTTAAACGGCGCTACCGCAAGGTTTCTGAGCATGTTTATCACGATAAAACCACTCCTTTAGGTTTAAATTTTCGATATTTCCACACGTCAGGGCAGACTAATCCCCATTCTCTTTGGTCTGACTCGCATCGTCCAACTCCTTCTCAATCAACTTTTTACCGTTCAGCAAACCCAGCACTGTCGCCTGATCAACAACTATTTCCACAACCCCGAGCCCGTCTTTCCCTGACCGGGCGCTTTTAAGATTGGAAAGTGGAAATGCCTTGATATTCATGTTTCTTTCGCCCATACACTTCATTACATCAAAATTACCTGCCAAATTAATTAGTCCCCCTTGATATTACTTCCTTGCCCCCATACTCCCCCAATCGCACCCCCGGTATATAAAACGTTACAATACTCCACCCGCCCACCAACTCCGGCATCACCACCGCATAAACTTCATTCCCTACATACACATGCACAGCTCCATCCTTATCCGGTCTTGTCCCCCGCTTCAGTGCATCAAACAAACATTTTGCCGTGATATATTCGCAGTTGCCGACCATACAGAGTTGTCGCCACCGGTCCCAGGCGTGGTCGCTCGCCCCTACTACGACGTTAACAAATTTGACCGTCACTTTTTAGGTCACCCCGTTCCTTCCCTCCCTAAGTAAAATTTTACCAACTAGTCTTTCACGCCCTTATTTCTAAACCCCTATAACCGGAACCAGAATACAGGTCCATTTATGGTCGTCCACCCCCCGGAGCACCGAAGGAGACTTGTCTCCGTGAAATCCAAACTTCACTTTATCTGCTTCGGAGTGTTTCAAACCTTCCAACATGAATCGCCAATTAAATTTAATCCTCAAATCATTCCCTTTTGCCACGCAACCAACCACTTCCCGAACATTTCCTTCAATCCCCTGCCCAACAATCTCCACCGTGTCGCTGTTAGCACAAAAATAGAATTCTAACCACGTCGTATCTTTAACCATGAACCCAGCCCGTTCTACAGCATCCTTTAATCCTTCCACTTCGATCTCTACCGTGGTGGTAGCATTGGTCCCACCAAATTGGTTGATGAATAAATCTTCATAGGGCGGAAACTGGGCAACGATAAGTCTGGAATATAATGTTGCGTCATCTGTTTGTACCTTAATTTTGTTGCCATTGTGATTAATGGTCATTGTCCCGCCTGTTAGATGACTACTTAAAAAGTTAACAGTCTTAACAGGTAACAGTACCCCTGGAAACGATATTTTTTCTAATTCCGGAAACTCATTCTCGATATCCATATACACAAATCTGCGGTTATCTGTGGCCACGATTCGGCGTTTAATTATGTCAAGGTATAAGCCAGCAAATATTAGTTTTACTTCCTTCGGGTCCACCGCAAACGCCACCCGCTTCCAATCCACCCCAACCACCGAGAATGACGGTCCCACAATTTCCTGCTCCCTGGGGTAATTTGCCGCCGGCAATGTGCCGTGTTTTTGCTCAGAAAAACCGTAGCGTATCCATAGCACATTCTCCCCGGGGTCAAACTCAAATTTTATGGGCATATCGGGCAGGCGGTGAATCATGTCTATAGTCCGGGGGAAAATGACGAAGGCAAACCCATCCCCATCCCCAGTGCCGGCACCAGCACCGGCACTCCGTATTTCATCCACCCTTACCTGCACCGTTTGCTCCAAATCGGTCCCGGTAAGTATGCACCCATCTGGTCTAATCTCCACCAGGACACCCTTTAAAATCTCCATGGGATTGCTTTTATTGACCACTGCCATTACCTTTTTAAGTGGCCCAAAAAACACTTCCGGGGTGGGTATAGTGAAGGTGTGTGACATTTTTTGCGACATTATTAACCACCATCCTTCTGTTTAACATGGTAGGCAAATTTATACTTGCCTTTATTCAACTGATCCTCAGTGCAGATATGGGCAAACCCGCCCCAAAGGGAACAGCATGGCTTACTTTCCAAGCAATGGCCACATGTTTCGCAGGTGCGTTCCTGTTTTGGTGTGGATGGTTGCTCTGTTGGTATTTCTGGTATCTGATCCCGCATTATCGTAAATTAAGCGCCTCCTTTTAAGATATTTCCACATGGTTAGGCCCACAGAGACAGGCATGATTAATCCGTTTTATATTTTCGCATTTACCATCTCTTTTGGTTTACGGCCGGACCTGGATTCGTACAAAAAACATTCCCACCACTTTGACTTTTTATTGTAAACCAACTTATAGGATCCCAGTTGCGCCCCACTACTAAGCAATTGTTTTACCATGCCGATGGCTCCAATCCTACCCCTAAAATTACCCGATTTTCTTTTATACTTGCCAACTAGGTAACTGTTACCATCTTTAATAATTATTGAACCATCGGAATTTACTCCTACGTCAACGCATTTATAGTTGACTAGCTCGCAGGCCCTACTGTTTAAGCTGATACATTTTAGTGTCAATTTAACGGTTGGATCATAACCCTTCCCCGGTTCAGTCCATTTTACTTCGCTCGTAATAACCACCCCCAACCACACACTTCCATCACACTTCCATCACATTATCAAAGAACACCTTCGCATCCCTGATTGCCTGCTTGGCAAATAATTCATGTATCCACCATTGCTTCAGGTCTGGGTCGTATCTCCTATGGTTGGGCGGAACGTGACCCTTTAAGACTTCCAGAAAGTCCGGGTCATAAGAGCAATCAATAAATATGCCGCCGTGTTTCTTGGTGATGTAGCAATATGTTTTTGGCATGTTAGACCTCCGTGTTAAATATATTACCAACAACCTCACATATTAAGTGAACAGCAAACAGTGTACTAATTTGAGTTTTAAACTTACCATTTTCTAAATAAACAGTCATTCTTTTAGTTAATAACTCACCGTCTTTGTCTGTAACCTTATACTCGATTACGTCACCATCGTAAATTTCAAACTTGTTTTTATCCGGCAGTCCAGAAGAGAATTGCACCACATGAGTATCTTCCCGACAGGGTATTAAACCATTTCTTTTGCGTTGATACAGTGTTCCATCGGGTGCAAGGTAACAGGTATCCCTTTCCCATTCATTATTGTTTTTGCACCATACTCGATATTTTCTATTCACACATCATGCCCCCGTTTAAAATTTAATCAGTTTACACCACTTGGCTATTGCCCCCAGTGCATAACTCGGGCAAATTAGCCCGGACAAGACTTTCAGCAAATGCCGGCGGAACCGCATTTCCACACTTTGCAACCTGCATAGCCTTAGAAAATGGCTTTCCTTTACTATCTCGGTTAATAATGTAATCAGGCGGGAAACCCTGGGCGGCAAATAGTTCGTGTGGTTCTAACATCCTCATACCGATGTCAATTATTTGATAGTCCTGGCCATGTATGGTTATCAACCCGAACCGATGTTTTGTTGTAATGGTCTGCAGTGGTTTATCGCAAGCTTGGCCAATATTGGTGCCGTAATATTTAAGCAAGAACGCCCGGACCTCACCAACATGCAAACCCCCGGCTGTAACCGTGGGCATTGGTTCCGTGACCAGTTGCCCATGCTGGCAAGTACCACGCAATTTAACCAGGTGGCTTGAAACTAATGCGTATCTCGGATTGGTGTCGATTGTCAGTATAGGGCGAGTTAATTCCTGGCCGCGAACATAACTATGGGCTGACTCTGTATGGTATTGAGCTAAAAATGCCGCCACCAACTGAGATTTTCCTCCACCACCAGCCGTTACCGTCCCCAATGACTCGTCCACTGGATGACCAATTGATCGACCAAACTGCCTGGCTATAACCGGAGCAACTATTCCCCAACCATTTTTTGAGGTAATAGTTTTAAATGACTCATCTATAGAGTTGCAGTAATGGTGGGGTGAACCACTATAATTGACTCGTATAATAAACGGCTTCGGATTCTCCAAAACAAACTTCTGTATCCCTCGGGCGATTCTCCGCATGGTGTTTTCCGCCAGTGGCCGCTTCCTCTCAAATATGCTTGGGCACGGTAGGGACCAATCTATAATCTCCGCAGCGGTTCTCCATGGCAACAACTTACCGCTTTTTACTTCCAGACTCTCTGGTTCGCCGTGGGTCGGTTTTGGCCACACAATCGGTTGGCCGTCGCACCGGGCCACCAGGAATAGGCGCTTACGGATGGTCGGCGCACCATAATCACATGCCCGGAGCTCCCGATAATCATATTTGTAACCCTGTCGCTTAAGTGCATTAAGAAAGGCTTGGAACGTGCGGCCCTTTTGTTTCGGATCTGGCTTTCCATCTTTAAGTAGTGGACCCCAAGTTTTAAATTCCTCGACATTTTCAAGCATTATCACCCGGGGCCTTACTGTGGCTGCCCATCTAACTGCTACCCATGCCAGACCCCGGATCTGCTTCTCGACTGGTTTGCCACCCTTGGCCTTACTGAAGTGCTTACAGTCCGGAGATAACCATACCAACCCTACTGGACGGCCATTGGCCGCTTTTCTCGGATCCACATCCCACACGTTCTCACAGTAGTGTTCAGTTTCCGGATGGTTAACTATGTGCATGGCGATTGCTACCGGGTCGTGGTTGATTGCGATATCTACGGACCTGCCAATGGCCATTGCAATTCCGGTACTGGCCCCGCCACCCCCAGCGAAGGAATCCACTATTAGTTCATCCATGCTTGCAACTCCTCTCTGTGTTCAGCGGCATGGTCGCGGCGAGATAAACCATAGAGGTTTCCGATGGAATCGTTTAGGCTGTTACGGTCGTCATGGTGAACAACCCAACCTTTCGGCAATGGTCCATTTATGGATTCCCAGACCAGTACTGCCCTTTTTACCCACACATTCGGTTCAGCCACCTTTTTCCATGCGCGCAACAAGCCCGTATGTGTTTCTCGGCGTATACGAGTAGTACCCACGGGCAGTTTATTGTGCGCAGGTTGACCAGACTTAAACTCTGTCGTAGGACTCCTATGCTCTCCCGGTTTAAATTCGGTCGCCCGACTTCGACGCTCTCCTGGCTTGATCTGAGTATCCGGAGAGTACGAAAATCCAGTAACGAAACGCCCCGCTTCTCTGGGTGCTGAGTTATTCACTATGATTTCTCTTGTCATTGTTTTTTCAACCTCGCTTTATGGTTTACTTTCCCCCACATCCTCAACTTCCGCCATCTCGGTCAGCGCCACCACACACCCCAGTTCCCGCACCGCTGCCGCCACACCCTCAATGCACCGCTTAACATCACCCCCCGCCTGGTCCAGCATCGTACGGGCCTGGGCTAATTTTTCCTGAGACTTAGCATCGCTTCCTACCTTAGACCAATCCAACCTAAAGCCTGCTATACCTGCTTGGCCTGGGGCGCAGGGGGTAAGGCACCCTTTTGCTTCCAAAGCAGCGTTTATGGCCGATAGTGCCGGGGATGGTTTGTCGCCTTGGTTGCGCCCTGCCGCTTCCTCTTGCAATATATAGGTATATAAGCCAGTCATTAACTCCCGGAGCATTTGGCCTGGATTGGGATGTGTTTTCCAACCCTCATCCACTCCGGGGATGAATTTTAATTTTACGATAACCTTGCCATTGGCCGCCTTGACTTTGCGCTCCACTAGTTTCACCCCGGCATTATACATAACCACCAGATAATGGCGCACATTTGGTGCTAGGTGAGTTGAGTTATTTAGTAGGCGTGACCAGTGGTTACGGTCGTATTCCTGGGGGTTATTTTTATTTGGGACTGGTGGCGGCGTTGGTTCAGTTGTTGCTGTGAAACCTGTAAAGTCTACGAATGATTCTAGGGTTGGGGTGGGAGTGGGTGACTCTTGGACTGTATCTTTATGGGAATCGTTGCCAGAACATTCTTCATCCTTATTTTTCAGTAAAAAAGCAAATGGGTTTTTGGATTCGTCTAGTTTCGGCATATCGGCATACCTCCGGGTATTGTTTACGGTTTATCGGCATTTATGGGCATAGTTAATCCTGGGTTGAATTATTATTAACCCAATCATTTACTTCACTCTCTCTAAATCTCCGCACACCGCCAACTTTAATTGAAGGTAATCCTTTTTTAATCCAGTTGTATAATGTGGCTCTTGTCACTTTAAACCTTTTCATTAGATCATTCATGGTAAGATAATTATTGGTATCCAATTTTAAATATACACCCCCTACTATATAGTATATGATTTTACATATCAATAGTCAATTCTTTATTTAACTAATTGCTTTTATATAACCCCCTGCAGTCTTTCCCGCAGCAATCCAAATCTTTTTTCAATACGATTATTTTTCACCGCTAATTCAAACACTCCCTGGGTGCCTACAATAGCCAACCTCTTTTTGGCTCTAGTTAGCGCCGTATAAATTAAACTCCTAAATAACATTCTGCCACCCATGTAATGACCTTTGACGCAAACCACCGGAACAAAATCACTCTCAGATCCTTGTGCCTTGTGCGTGGTGAACGCTAGGGCGTGTTCCACATTTGATAAATCCTCACCGGTCATAACAATTTCACGACCATCTAAATCAAGCACGCATCCCCTATTACCTACCCGCAACACTCCAATGTCACCGTTGGACAACCCCCGGCGCCGGTCATTACGATTAACCCACATCACTTTATCCCCATCCCGGAACAACTTATCGCCATATTTCTTTTCCTTTAACCCTGGCAACGGCGGATTAAATATTTCACGCAACATCTCATTTAACTGGTATGCACCGGCGGCAGTACGCTTTTTAAGTGGCGTCAGTACCTGGAAGTCAAGTAACCCCATGCCGGCATCTTTTTGCCTTTGCATTAGTTCTTTAATTACTCGGTTCGCATCTTCGGGGGTATGTGCCTCGAAAAATCTGAAGTCCCGGCCACCACATTGTCGCTCTAACTCCCTTAAGTTTGGCATTACCTTATCCCGGTCGTAGTTGTTGATCATATTTGCAAGCATGGATATGGTTGAACCCTCATCCGTACGGTGAATAAAGTTTAATCTTGTGACTGGTACGGCACCGGATTCAATAATATCTCGCAGTACCATGCCAGGACCGACACTTGGGAGTTGGTTTACATCGCCTACAATAATAAGGCGCATATTGTCTGGGATGGCTTGAACAAGGGAATATCCTAGTTCTAGATCGGTCATAGAAAATTCATCACTAGTTAAAACAGCAGGCCCGGGTAGTTGGTTGTACTGATCAAATGTAAATCCCTGACCGGGTACATACCCTAGTTGTGCATGGATAGTCATGGCATCTGCACCTGTAGTTTCGCATATGCGCTTGGCCGCCCTTCCTGTTGGTGCCACAAAAAATATCTTAATGTCTGGGAATAATGACTTTGTGGCAGTATTGATAAAATGCAATATTGTGCTTTTCCCGCTACCAGGGGGACCAGTTATTACCGACGCCCTGTATTTAATACCCCTGCGTACAGCATTTCTTTGTTCTGGGTCTAGGCAATTAAACCATGGATACTGCAAGCGCATCCGCACTTCCAGGGATGTAATCATTTCCTCGATAATTTCATCGTTTACGCCATCAACTACTCCAACCATTTGCTTTAGTCTGTTGGCAAGTCCTGTTTCCGCTTCATACATTCCAGGAAGATAAATGAGGTCGATCTTTTTCTCTTTATTATTCTCTCTGACCAATTCCCCCGACTCCACCAAACCCCGGCCCACCCGGACCACATCGCCAATACCCACCCCGGAATCTTCGCCCAGCAACTTCAAGGCAAGGTCAGTCACCCGGGCCGACCGCACCGCCACATGTCCTTCATGCTTGGCTTCTTCCAGCACATGCCGCACCGCCGCCTCAATCCTGTAGTCACTATTCCGTTTGATGCCCACAGACACCCCGATTTTATCCGCCTTATCAAACCCGATACCATCCACATCCCTAATTAGCTGGTAAGGGTTTTCTTTGACCACATCCAGCACATGCGGCCCATAGTGGGCATAAATCCGCCCCGCCGTACTGGTGCCTATACCGTGCCGGCAAATGAGTGCTATAAGGTCACCCAGGACGCCATGGTCGGCCATCTTTTCGGCCAATTCCACCTTTTGCTTTTCGGATAATGTAGGGATGTCATAAGCCAAATCCGGATTGGCTGCCAGTAAGTTTAAGCAATTCTCTCCCAGGGCGTCAATAATTTTGTGCGCCGCG
The DNA here is from genome assembly GCA_016841675.1 of Desulfotomaculum sp. Classification (GTDB taxonomy): domain Bacteria; phylum Bacillota; class Desulfotomaculia; order Desulfotomaculales; family Desulfallaceae; genus BRH-c8a. The sequence goes on along the minus strand of JAENYQ010000001.1, from coordinate 118,998 downwards.
GCGGGTCCTAAACCGTAAAACTTTCCGCTGCTAAAATAGGCCACCACCCCCTGCTGTGATGTGGGTAGTACAATTTCAAATTCACTAAACTGGAATTGCCGGCCATACTGGGGATCTTCTATCCAGCGCCCTTTGAGTAAAACTTCATCCCCTTCCCTAGGGTGGGGGTAGGTACCCTTAGCGACGATGCGGTTGGGGTCGTTGCCAAATTCATCACTCCGGAACCGTCCGGAACCGTCCGGAACCGTCTCTGGTTCCACCCCGGTTCCATCGGTTCCACTAGCTCCGCCTTTTATATGCAGTGCTAAAATTGCAAACCCGTTTTTGCTTTCCTGTCCCCAGCGTGGGAAAATTACCTTTTCGATATAACCGTTTACTTCGGCCTCAATTTTCGATATATCCGCTTTTTTCCGCGTGTTTCTTGACTTGCGTGGCATTTTCAGACCTCCGTTTTATTACATATTTACCTTGGCGGTAGGAAATGAATCCTACCTTCCTACCTATTTCCTACCCATTTCCTACCGCCTTCAGCCCTTATATATCAAGGTTTTTTGCGTTCCGGTAGGAAAGTAGGAAATGAAATCACCGATCAACATATTTATAAAGAAAAATCATTTATTACATACACCTTTTCTTACCCCGGAGAAAAATTGTTTTTCATTAGAGATGGTAATATGCTTAAATCAATCCTACTTTCCTACCGCAATCCCTTCACGCCTACAGTCCCAAGGCTTAAGGTCGGTAGGAAACCGGTAGGAAATCGGTAGGAAGGTAGGATTCATTTCCTACCGGGGGTCAATCAATTTGATTTAATGCAAAGATCGATGCTATTTCCCTTAAACTATCCGGGGCTTTGTTTAAGTCAACAATATAACAATGCCTATTAATGCCATTGATTTTAGCTTGTTTGTAACTCTTAAAATATGGTTCATCTCTTAGATAATCAGATAGTGTAGTTCTATTAAACGGTTCCTTGCCGGTTTTTCTCCTGTAATGTAGGGACCATGTTTCATAAATACCTTTAAAGTATAAATAAAGTTCTTGCTCTGCTGGTCGGTAATCAACAAATCCAGGACCTAATTCACTGGTTGATACTAAGTAGTTTAGGTCGTCTAAGAAAAGGTTTAAAGCATGATCGTCCTCGCCGGACATTTTAAGCTCCTGGCAGGTTTTCTGTATCCATTTGACAAAACCATTATCCTGCTCCACGGTTACCCAAAAACAGGCAGCAATGATTGCCCAATTTTCTGCTGTCCTGTCGCTAATTTTTAAATTAATTAATGTGTTTTTAAGGTAGGTTATCCCGTTTAGTATATCGTTCTTGTATTTATCGTAATTTAGAATCAAATGATAAACGAAACCGCTGAATTTTTCACAATTTATATTTAGGTCATCATAGTGCGCCCTATTTCTTTTATTGCTAGACAACTGTATAAAACAGCTCCTAGTAAAAAGGCCACTATCTTTAGGTACTTCTTCTCCGGCGATAGCAATAGTGCCTGAAACATCATAACCGCGTGCCCCAAAAGTTTGCTTAATACCTTTGCCTGAAAGTTGTCGGTTATAGGCCGACCGCAAATATCCGTCCTTCTTGGTAACCTGTGGCTCATTCCTATACTCGTCGAACCATACTCCGATGCTGCTGTAATAACCAAGTACACGCATAATATAGTTCTGACTGGTTTCCGGCAACGATATACCATCACTCTCCACCCCGAAAAACCGGATTATCCACCGCATAAAAGACGACTTACCCGATTCCCTTTTGCCATGTGGGAATAAAAACGGCAGGCACTTATATTTAGCGAAAATATCTTTACTGAATATGGTCATCACTACCCAGCCGATGCCGATATATGCCTCATACCCACCAACACAGTGACGCATCTTTTCAGCTACTGCCTTAATATCTACCGGTCCTTCATATAGGGAAGGGATAGCATCTTCCAGCGGTTCGTCCCGTGGTCCCATGTGTAGGCTTTGCGGCTTATACCCTTCGCCGTCAATCCATATCACGCCATCTTCCCCGGGCCGGTAGACTTTACCGTCCTTGATGGCCATATTGCCAAATAGCCACAGGTTTGGTTTAACTCTGCCTATCTTCTCCGGGATATGGATTACCGTCCCAGTGTCTCGGTTGAATTCAAAATCCCAGATATTTATTAGGTCATCGCCTTTTCCTTTAAAAATATAGTTTCCCTTACTAAAGCAAAATTTTTTAAAACTGTCGCCGCCAGCCATATCCCCAGGTTCTATAGTGAATGAATCACTAACTTCCCCAAACTCATTAACCATTTCAATATTGCGAATAACACCTTCCCCGGTCAGGTAGTTGCTTTTTATGTTGATTACAAAGTTAGAAATTGTTTCTTCATAGTGATCTTCGCCCTTCGTTCGGATGGCAATATACTTGTTATACTCCCGACGAATATTGAACTTTTTAAAAAACCGGGCCGCTTTACGCCGAACTATTTTCTTGGTTTCCTCTGGTAGCGATTCCAAAAACTCTTTAGGCGGCATTGCCCCCTGAATAACGCTATCAATATCTTCTTTGGTCCGCCCCTGGGCTAGGGCCATATCAAAGTCTATTTTGCCGCTTTCTCGCCACTGGTCCGGTAAGTTTCCTACCGTGGTTTGAAAACCATCCCGGCCTAATTTATACCCCAAAATGTAAGCCCAAAACGGTGTATCAAACCGGTCCTCAATGCGCTCTTTAAATCCTGGCAGGCCAGGATCTCCTTTTTCCTCATTGTCAAAGATAACAACGACACGACGGATTCCAAACTCCTGCAGTAAACCAGTCAGACGTTCAAAATACTTCCCCGCAAAACTACTTATCCCCGGCACCGATATGGCCGATATGCCCCACTCCAAGGCCAGCGCCGCCGCCTTAAACTCACCCTCGGTTAATACCACCACCTCGGGCTTATCGCGCAAAAACTGCCTACAAAACGGTTGCGGCGCCACATCTTTAAAACCTAGCTTGTGTGGCCTGAGATGATACACCGCCCCCGATTCATCCATGTAAGGTATTAACACCCGGTCCTGCAATAACTGCTCACATGGGATTAGGGCATTATTCTGCCGTATCATTACCCCAGACAAAACCAACTCGTCTGGTGGAAACTCTGCTTTTAATTGCTCCAACACCCCGGCAACATAGTCGCCCCCCGACCGTAACCTTAGAGCATCAATAGTTTGATCTCTGAAACCGCGTTTTTTATTGGTTTGCTCTCGATGTTCCGGGGTAAGATGTGTCAACTCTACGAATCGCTGATATATTTTTTGGGAACTGGGCGGCGCTATTGGCAGGGGACCTCGGCTTTTTTTCTCATCGCCCCCTTCGTCGCCATTGCCGCGGTTATTGGAATTATTTTTACCTTTACCACTTCGTGATTTATTGCGCTTCGGCGGCGGGTCGTCCGGTATACCGGCCTCTCTTTTAAGTAGTTGCGCCGCATCCTTTTTACTCATGTTTAATAGTTTAGTCAAGAAAGAAAACAAGTTCCCCGACTCGTTACATTTGTTGCAGGTCCATGGCCCGGGGATATTGTTTGATGTCCCCGGGAAGAAGGATACTTTTTTCTCACCACCGCACAAACTGCAATCATACAGCCAGTTTTTAGGTTCCTTTTTGGCCGGGACGGGCAGGTGCTGGGTGGCAAATGATTCTATATTAATGCGATCTAAAATGTCGCTGATAGATAGTTGGTTGCTATATTGGTTGGATTGGTTACTTGGCAAGCGTTGTCACCGCCTTGGTTGGGGTGTTATTTATATGTTCTTCTCTTGGCAAAATCAAAAGCAAAATCATAAAGGTGCAGTCCCTTACTACTGGCGATCATTTCCCCATCCTCAACCCCTATCTCGCCGGCCATGTACTCTTTTAAAAGCTGGAGCCCGGCCAAGTTAGGCGGGAAACCGCCCCAGAGATCCCACGACCTAAAATAAACCACAAAATGAAGTTTGTTATCCTGCACCCGGCAATCAATCACTCTCAGACATGGCGGATCCGGAAGTTTTATATCTGACGGCATGGCTATCTCTATGGTGGCCTGATTCGTCCCAGGTGAGTTCCGCAACATCGTTATTACCCGGTCAATAGAAGTAGAAATACGGTTGCCATAAGTGTATTGTTCATTTTCCTGCATTAATGGCGACATCAAATAATTAGCGAAGTATTCATTTACATAATCCATATTAGTGGGCGGAGTAATATCCATACTGGGCGGTATATCAGGCACCAGTGACCTTTGGCCAGGGTTGGTAATATGAATCAATGCGAAGTCAAATTCCCGGCGTTTATGGCCCTCAAAACTACCTTTTTGGACCGTGTACTCCCGGGCGCTTTTGTTGTCCATGATGCGCCACAAGCATTGAAACCAGGCATCTGGTAAGTTATGGGCTTTAATGTGGGTTATTTGCATGATGGTGATTCCTCCGTGTTTTATTTTCTTTGCTCATTTCTTCAATTATCCAATCAATTAAACTGAAAAGTTTTCCCCGTGAACCGTCATTAAACAACGTACTTATGTCTGTCCCTAATTGATCCAACTCAGTCTCTGAGATATGCTTCAGTGTTGCAGGGTTAAAGCTACCATCACGGGCAATTAACCTTTCTATTCTGAGTTCTTCCATGCATTCCACCATGATCGGTTTAAATCCGTAACTCTGGGCAATGTGCAACTCGTTAAGATATCGGCAGTCAGTTATCACGACCTTTGTTCCTGGTGACAATTTTTCAACCTGCCGCATGACATAATGCGTCCAGCATTCTTTTTGAATTTCCCGCATCTTTTGCCCCACAGCCTGTAGTAATTCTCTTGGCTTGCCAGCCACAAAAGCATCGGGAAACAAGTCCCGGGCAACTTCTTTCACTTTGCTCGCAAAAGCAAACCTGACGAATCCATATTCTTTGCATAAATAATCCGCAACAGTATCCTTACCGGCCCCCATCTTGCCCAGGAGAATAATTTTCAACAGTCACACCCCCAAAATCCAGAATCTGCATTGCCATTTTGTCGTTATATCCATCCCGGTACACTACCCGGCGCACCCCGGCATTAACCAGTATCTTGGCACATATCGAGCAAGGGGTGCAGGTTAGATATATCTCACTGCCCCGGGTGTCTCGACCATGTATCGCCGCCTGAATGATGGTGTTTTGCTCGGCATGGACCGCATGACAGTTATGCACAAACACGCAGGAGTTATCCCCAAGATCGATTGCAAAATTCTCAAATAACGGAACCGTTAGGTCGTAAACTGGCATTTTGCAAGTCAAATGTTCAACTTTCATAACTTTATGGTTATATGTTTTTGCCACTTCTATTGCCTCTTGTAGGCTTGGAAAATATTTTAATATTGTTTCAGTATTTGGAGTCTGTGGACCAGTGTCGCCCAACTTGGAACTAATTTTGTATTTCTTTTTAATGAGTTCGTAGTTTTGGTGATTCACTTCTTCTTGACTACGGAACATTAAATAAGATATACCCTTTAAAATTCTTCCAATCTTGCGTCTTTTAATAATCTCTGGGTTACTATTTGTTTTTTGTGAAAGTTCCCTGCCTTTTTGCTTATTTAATTTTTGCATCTTCTTAATAAATTCAGGGTCATTCCAATTCGCTGTCATGTTTTGCTTGCCAATCATTTGCTTACAATGAAGGAACTGGGGATTGTTTTTTAACTCTTCTATCTGCTTAATGTGGCCAAGATGTCCTATATTTACATAAAAATCTTTATCTTTTGGGTTGTTTTTATGATGAATACTTGCGTGTTCTCCCCTGGTCAGTAAGATAAGATTATCTGGTGTATTATTTTTAAATTTCTCGTCTTTGTGGTGTATTAAAAAATCATTTCCAAGTTCAATATCGCAATCATTTATAAAGCGATAAACCAGGATGTGGGTTGGTATTGAGTAGGTTTCTCCAATCCAATCATTTTGCCATTTTTCTTTCCTTGCCTTGATGGTATTGGAAATACTTTCATATCCATTATTGGCAGAAAAATTGTAATGCATGGGCATCAAACTGCTACCGGGTTTAAGTTGGCCCGCTTCACAATAATGACAATTTCTTAATAGTACCTTATGATCTTTTGTGCATGTAAAATATTTACCATTATCTAGCGTAACCCGAACCAGATCATCCCTACACCCTGTCATTCTTGGATTAGTGGCAAGTGCGGGAACAATTTTACCCGTTGCCGTATCGACTGAATAAACCCAAATATCATTACCACTTTGAGCTAGTTCTTTAATTGTTTTATAGGTACCATCCAGTAATTTAATAACCGTATTACCAGATAAACAGATTTCATGGCGCTCGCCTGATGGTACTCTTAGCGTTTCCCTCAAACATCTTTTGGTGTCTATGCAATGCGGCAAACCCGCCGGCGCCCCGTTATACCCAGTGGCAATAATATGCCTATCCTTAACTAACACCGCGCCCACCTTGCGCCGTAAACAAGTTGACCGCTGCGCCACCACATCGGCCACCTGCATGAATGTATCGTCCCACGATGGCCTCACTGAATTATTATTGCTCAATTAGTTATCCCCTTTCCAAATAACCACCAAAACGCACACCATAGACCCATGCCAACTAACAACTTACCCATATTCACTAAGTTCCGACGCAATTTTGTCTGGTTAAACCTCTTACCATCGACCCACTTTGCTTTATACCGTCGTTTAAACTTTAAAGGTGGCATTTGCGGGGCATGGTTTGTACTCCTAATACCAACCGGCCACCATTCCCCATCCTCTAACCGAAACCAAACAACTTCATCTTTTACTTCCTCTTTTTTGATTTTATTTTTTCTGTTCCGGCATTCACCTTTCGGCAAATCATTCATACCAAGCAATTCCTGCGTTAGGTTGTGATGGTAACCGGGTGATGACGGATTATTGCAGCATGTGTATTTTCTACTATCACCCCACCTAAGCATTTACTCTGTCACCCGCCCGGTTAAGAAAGACTTTCCCCAGGTTCATCCTAACCGCCATTTCAAACTCTCTAATACACCCTCTACTCTCTGTCCAACCTGGGGGTAAGATTATGCCAATGAACTGCCCTGAAGCAAGGTAATATTCACAGTATTTTAAAGCTAACTCCCGGTCCTCGGGCTCTTTCATAAACGAACATGCCGCTATGGGGGAGAAAATTACCGCATCCGGGTTTTCCAGGGCAAGTTTACGGGCCAGTTCCGCCGCTTTTTTAAGGTTGGCTTTTATGGCTTCCTCTGAGTCCCCAGCCAGCGGGTGACAAAGGAACCAGGCGCCATAAAATTTTTTGTGGTGGTTTCTTTTGTTAGTGGTGGATTCATTTTGAGCGTTGGTTTTTTTAATAAAGGCACTTAAGCGCATTGGTGGGTTAGGAAAACAACCTTGTCCCATTTTCGTTAAAACCTCCTTTATAGTGGGTTAGTTTACGGTTTATCGTCAGGAATGGGCATAAAAAGACCATCCTGGTCGCTTTGCTGTACATCGTCCCAGTAATCCAGTAGTGTTATTTGCTTACTTTCGGTTTCCGCCGTCTTAAGATTCTTAATCCCCTGATTCCAATAACTTTGCTTTAACTCAATTCCAATAAAGTATCGTCCCATCGGTGTTGCTTCGTAGCCGGTGCTCGCTATGCCAGCAAATGGATCCAAAACAATATCCCCGGGATTAGTCCATAATTCCAATGCCCTTTTTATAACTCCTAATTGCAATGGTGCAATATGCTTCTCGTCGGCATCTTCCCGGGCACTTTTCTTTTGAAGTGTATCGGATTGGTTTATATCCATCCACACCGGGGATGCGTATTTTTGCCATATTGCTACCGGAAAAGATTCATTGGTGTGTGTTACTCGTTCCGGGTTGTCGCCCGGCTTGCGCATCGTTACTAGGTAGTCAGGCAAACCCTGTCGGCACATAGCACTGTCTTTTTTTAGTTGTTTGTGAAGTAATCCCAGGGCCTTGGTCCTGGTGACTTCCACTACCGGGTTCTTCCAAATAGTTACCTTAGAGTGGTATATAAAACCTGCATCCTCAAATATTTTCCTTAACTCGGCCGGGAAATCCTTTAAGCCAATAACTCCGTCTCTCTGCTTCATTAGTGGTAGATCCATGCAGTGGAATGATACCAACCGCCCCGGAATGGTTACCTGGTATAACTCTTTAACCAGGTAAATAAAATGTTGGTAAAACTCTTCATCGGTGCGACAGTTGCCCATATCACGTTCGCTATTGCTGTACGTGTATAAGGAACTGAATGGTGGACTAAAAATGGTATAGTGGATGCTTTCATCCGGTATACCTTTGGTTATTGGGACACAATCTCCATGGTACATAGCAAATTTTTTAGTGATTACCTGATCTATCACTTTCATTACATAATCACTCCCCTAATGCTCGTTCAATTGGCCATCCATTTTTTATTCTATGCCACAATTTCATATAACCCATATTTAACTCTTTTGCCCACTGTGCTAGTGTTTTAGTTTCATTATTGTAAGTTAATAATATATTACTGCGCTTATTTCTATTTTGTTCTTTAGTTGTGGACCATTTACAGTTCTCTTTGAAATATTCCTTATTGCTGTCTATTCTATCTAATGTCATTCCACTTGGACGTTCTCTCATATCTTCAAGAAAATTTTCAAATGATTCTCTCCACCTATCGCATACCGTTATCCCTCTTCCGCCATAATATTTATAGTATTCATGATTTTTATCATAACAACGTGCTTTCATAGACTGCCATGATTTCCAGGTTGGTGTATTGGTCATTCCATGTGTAATGTGCGCACATCCACAACTTATTCTTTTACCGCTTTTTAAATCGTTACTACGGGCAGTTGTGGTTTTACCGCAATCGCATTGACAACGCCAATAAGTATGATGATTTTTTCTTTCAATAAAGCTCATGACAAGTAACTTACCAAATCTTTTCCCTGTTAAATCAATAAAGTTTGACATTATATCAATCTCCACTTGTTAACCAAATTGGCAATTTCATTTCCATTTTTGGTTGATACTCTGTCTCACATCTTACGGTCCCTCGAATGTTTTTCTTAACTATCTCTTGGCTAGTGGCTATCATCCCTGTTAGCATAGCATTAAATTCGGCTTCCTTGCGCTTGATATTTTCAACAACCGCACCCTCTGTTTCAGCGGTAATAACATAAACATCTACTGGATTTTTTTGTCCAAAACGCCAACACCGGCGGACAGCTTGAAAATATTCCTCGAAACTATCGGAAAGGCCAACAAAGGCCACCTTATTGCAATGCTGCCAGTTCATTCCGTACCCGGCGATACTTGGCTTTGTTACTAGTTTTTTGGTCATGCCTTCCGAAAATTCAAGCATGGTACGCTCTTTATATTCCGGGGAATGACTGCCTCTGATTTCTACCGCCCCATCAATAGCCGCGGTCAATGCTTCACTCTCGGCATTAAGTCCACACCATATAATCCATGGTTCAGTTGACTGATTAACTAATTCGGCACAACGGGCTACCCGGTCCACAATACTCTCTTTCCGGGCTTGCCGACGCTCAGTCATGGTCTTAGCTTCAAAATAATTCTGTACCGGTACCACTACAGGATGAATATTAAGTGGTGGCAATTTGAACCCGCCATCCTCATAACCCAAATCTGAAGGTTTGGACAACATAACCGCCCAGGACGCCACCCACTCCCAGAACTTTTCCCGGGCATGGCCCTTAATGCGCCATTTTGAAGTGTCGCCGCCGTCATGGACAAAGAACATGGACAGCATTTCATTCCGGGACATTACCCCTAAAAACTCGGCATGGTTGCCCAGCTCCATATGATCGTTTGGGGCCGGGGTTGCCGTGCAAGCTAATTTATAAGGTGTATGGCGGAATGTTTCAATAATCTGGGTGCGCGTTTTACCGTCGAACGCTTTCAAAATTGATGATTCATCCAACACCACACCGGCAAAATGACGGGCATCAAACTTATGTAACATTTCATAGTTTGTGATGTTGATACCCGGCTTAATATCTATCTGGGACCTGCAGGGGTTAACTGTAACACCAAATTTTAAACCTTCCCCGACAGTTTGCTGCGATACTGCCAGGGGTGCCAATATCAAAACATCTCCCCCGGTGTGCTTATGGATATGATCGCCCCACGCAACCTGCATACCCGTTTTACCCAATCCGGTACCGGCAAATATGGCTGCTCTGCCTTTCTTTAGTGTCCAGTGGTCAATATCTCCCTGCCAAACAAAGAGTTGATCGTTTATCTCTGATGCTGGCACATCAAAACCAGATGGGACAGTAACCACCTTTTTTGATTCAAGGAAAGAATGGTAATCCTGAAATTCTTGCGATATCAATGTCATCGATCTGCCTCCAACCTCTTACTAACCTTATTCAAACGCCCCAGGCACCCTGCTTCCACCGCCCCCGGCAATTTCAACTCCTGACAGGCTTCCTTTATCACTTCCCGAGCATCCCGGGTGCGGATTTCCCTTTTGGTACCGAGTAACTCCAAATACTCCGACATTTTTTCTTTATTCTTCTTTCTCTCAATCTCCCGAACCAACTCCGTCCGGTCCAAACATTCCTCACCGGGCCGCTGACTTTTTAACACAATGGGCTCGGCCCAATATTTCGTCGGTGACTCAATGGTGATTAACCCTACTTGTAACACCCGTTTTATTTCGTTTAAACTCCGGGACAACCTACACACTGCCCCGTAGTTAACCACCAATGTTTTCTCGTCAATAAAGGTTGCCGGGTGACTATCATGTAGATGGCCGTTTATTATGATGTGAGGGCGGCGTTGCGGCGACACTGAGGCCAACTCAGCAAAGGTGGTATATTTGTGCCGGTTGTCGTCCTTGTCGGCTTTGTTGGCTTGGTCTGTGATCCACCAGGGATGGTCAGGTAATAACATGCCGTGGGTTAGGTGGATGATAACCATTTTTTCATTAAGATTCTGATTTTCACCAATGAAGGCATAGTAACTTATATCTGTGTCGGTAATGTCAAAGTACGGAAAACCACCAACAAAAACATGCCAATCTATCAACCCATTAGGATTTCGTTTATGGCTCATCCAAGGTTTATTATCAACATCACTTATTACCCCAGCCGCCTGCAATAGTCCATATGGTGCCGCCTTCAAATCATCCAGATTAGTAGTTTCCCGGTCATGGTTGCCCGCCACTGTCAGCACAGGGCATGGAAACTTCTTCAACGCTTCCACAAACTCCGTCAATACTGCCGTTGACATAATGTGTGAATGAGTTAAGTCCCCTGGCATAAGCACAGCATTGCATTTTTCGTCCCGGGCAAGCTCGGCACACTCTTGCAAGATGGCCAAAATGTCGGCCTTATAGTTTCCTTTGTAGGCCCGGGGGCCGGTGCCTGAGTAATGGGGGTCGCCTATGGTTAGAAGTTTAATGGTCAAATCCGGTCAACTCCCTTGCTGGCCTTTTAAAGCTTCTTTTAAGGTTTTCTGTAATTCAACATATCTTTCTAAATGTGTTATTAATATGTTGATTGCTTTTCGGGTCGCTTCGTCAAAGCAATCTGCTTTTAAATCTTGATTATCAATTTTTAGACTGTGACAAGATAAAAGCCATGTGTTTTGGTAGTATATGTGCCAATGTACGCAAATTCTAAATCCGCAAATCATAGCTTCCAAAATGGTGGGTATTCTTTCCTTATCCCCCCGACGATAACTCGTCACATCTTTCCAGATTATTTCCATTTACTTCACCCTTTCCACCAACAACTCCGGCTTTATCCTTTCCCTAGGTAACCTCATAACCACCATACATCCGAAATCGGTTAAACATCCCTGGCCGATGATTGCATCTTCTGGCACCAATAATTCAACCATAAAACGGTGGCACTTTTTCTTTTTGGTGGGTGACATTATATCTACCTTGCCGACCACCGGTAAAACAATAACGCTATCACGATTCTTCTCGGCTATGTCGTTGACCAATTCGCCAACTGTCTGGGGGCTAACATTTATATAGCATGTTTTACTCATTTATTTAACCCTCACCATCTTAAAGATTATGTTGGTTTTGTTTTTAATAAATTGCACTGATATAGTTTTTTGTTAGTTCGTTGCCATTTTCTGCGTATTGTTGAGCCATTGTACTTCTGGTAAATAAAGTCCAACCCTCAACACAGCAAATTAAAATTATATCGTCATTATGTTTTAAAAATTCCCTTACAAACCAATTGTTAACGGCTTTTTTGTGTGCTTCTCCAATTTTCATTTCACCCTCACCACCCTACTCGTCATCTCTTTCTGCTTCTCTACTCTGTAAGCCACATCCGCAACCCCGGCCAACTCGTCGATATGTGTGATAAAAACAAACTGCAACCTGGTTCTCGCTACATACTCCTTCAGGAAGAAGGCAATATTCTTGGCTTTTTCCGCCCCGTTCTGCTTGTCCACAAACTTTCCGGGCTCGTCCCGGCTAATAATTCCCTGGGGCACCAGGTCCAGCAACTGCAGCACCGACAAATCCAGCACCAGGCTAACAACGTCGCTCACCCCGCCACCGCTACTACTATCCGGGTCGAATGCTTCATATTCTAATTCCTCAGATTCGCGTTTAAGGATCTCCCGCCAGGCTGCCGGTTCACTCCGATATTCACCGAAGTTGAATCGGAACCGCCGGTCGTCGCCCCATAGGAGTTGCAGGGCCATAGATACCGGTTCTTCGATGCGGTGGGTCAGGTCGGACATCATTTGCCGACTAGTAAATACTAGTACAGATTGTTCCTGATCTAATAATTTAATTTCTTGACGAGTATTATCTAATTCTTCAACTAACTGCTGTTTATGGGTTAAGAGTAAATTTAGAGCACCAATTTGAGACTGATAATGAGAGTTCATATTGTTTAAACTATCCTCGATTTTAGACAATGAAATATTCATATTTATCAAGCCTCTTTCCTTAATTTCCTTAAAATTGGTTTATGTTTGTTGGCACAAGCACTGGAACAATATTTAGTGTGACCAGCCCATACATTTCTCTTTTTCCGCTTAATAGTTTTACCACAATATTGACATGTAACATAACGATATTCTGGAGTTAGGTTATGCATTCTAAGGTGTTCTGCTTCTTTCATCATCTGAAGGTTATTTATATCGTCATTGCCTTTATTGCCATCAATGTGGTGAATAATATACCCCGCAGGTATTTGCCCATTATGATATTCCCATACATCTCTGCACAGTCTTGAATTATCGTCCGCATAATAATATCCATTTGGATTTAATCTATATCTTTTTCCATTAAAATCCCTAAACTTGTTTTTACGCCTAGATGCAGCGGCACACGATTTACTACAAAACCTTGCTCCTTTTCTTACCAAATAATTAGGTACTTCAAACTCAACACTGCAATTTTGGCATGTTAGTTTTGTGTGTTTGCTGGGGTCAATTGGGTGAGGTCTTAATACTTTAGTAACATGGTTTTTATATAGGCCATCGCATCTTCTGGAACAAAATTTTCTTCTTTTCCATCTATAGTTATTCATATTGCCTTTGGGGATTGGTTTACCGCAATATTGACATATAACTTGCTCGCTCACCTTGCTACCCCTCTACCGTTTGTAGTCGTCAGGTATTAAGCTTGCCGTAAGTTTCAGATCCGCTTCAATCTCCGCCTTCAACTTTTCAATCTCGGCCTCGATATTCTCCGGTTCCACACCCAGCGCCCTGGCTTCGGCATGTAATTCTTCCAACCTTTTTTCAGCGTGTTCCTTATCGCTTTCGGCCTTAACCCGGGCAGTTTCCATGCGCTTTAAGGCGGCGCTCCGGGCCTCGATTTGTTTGGTGTAACTGTTTAAATCGGTTGACACTATTCATCATCCTCCTGCCGTTCTTTCTTGATTTCCTCTTTGATTTTGGCTACCAAATCATCCACCACAATAACCATTCTATAATCCGCCCAATAAGTTTTATTGTTTTTTAAATCCTCGCAAAAAGAATCCATATGTTCCTGAAGTTCACTAATTAATGCGTCAGGGATAGAACTGCAAAAATCTTCGTACATCTCCTGACTCTCACATTCATCCGAAACAATTTCTGCGGCATCTAGTGTAAGGACCTTGGCCGTTGTAGCGTAAACAATTACCCCATTTTCAATATCGTCAGACAGTATTTCGTAAATTTCCTCTTCTAGGTCGTTGATGGTAACGTATTTTTCGCCGCCATCTATATAAACCATTTCAATTCCCTGTTCGATTGCCTGGGCAAGCGTTAACTTCTCCGCCTTTTGGTAGAACTCCATGCCTTTCTTCCATTGTTCGTCCCGGCGTTGTTGTGCAGCACCTTCACACTGGCAACTTCTCTCGGGGTAGATGTATCCCCTACTCCCAGGTTGGCCGCAATATTTACATAACTTTCTAACACCGCTGTAACAGTCTGGACAAAAACTGATACTTTGTTTCTTATAAGGAAAGAGATTACTATAATCAATTAGTTCCCCTTCTTCCCTTAAGCCAAACTGGTTGTCAACCACAACAACGCCTAATCCTTTACATGTGGTACAAATAACCTCCCCTTCTTGTAAATCCTTTTGAAGTTTTTTGGGGAATATGGGCACCGTGTCAATAATCACTGTTTTGGGCGGCATTTTTTCATCTCCTAATCTATAATTTACTTACCCACTCATCCTTCTTAACTGGCTCATAAGCCACAACAGATAAAGCGTCCTTGCCTTTGCGCTGCCCCGCGTCCCCTGTGCCGAATGGGCCAATTCCCCGGCCACACTTCTGTCAATATCCGGCACCCCTAAAATCATATCCTTGATATGGTCCGGTATTTTACGTTTAATACCACTACTCCGCTTCTTTTCGACCGTTTTCTTTAAACCAAACTTCCCGGCCCTGCCTTCCACTGCCCATACCGACTTGCCGATCATTTTAGCCAACTTTTTATTAGGCATTTTCCCGTAATATCTTTTAACCAGTTCGTCGCGTTCATCTGTCCAGGGTGGTTGATTCATATCTACAAAGTCACCACCTTGCCGTTGGTAGTCTTAAAATGGTCCCCTTTTTTCTTGCGCCGATGTTCATATCTGCTTAACCTGTGGTACACCCCGGATGCTGTAATTCCAAACGCCTTGCCTATTTCTTTATAGGTCATGGTTTCCCGCATCTTAATCATCTGGGCAACATCCTCTTCACTGGCAACCTGGCTCTCATCTTTGTGCCGGTCAAGGCAACCCATCCTACATAGCACCCGTTGAGGGTGTAATTTTTCATTTATGATGCAAGCATAGAGTGCTAGATACCCCTCTTCGTACACTACAGGGCGGTGGCCTGAATGATGGTTTGGCTTGCTACCCTGCATTTAACATCACCATCCCATTCATTAATCCTATCCAGCGGCGGCCATCACTTCGGCCACCACCGGGCAATTCTCACAGATTCCCGCATCTAACAGCAATTTCCGATATTCACTAGCGGCAACATCGTACTCTGATTTAATGCGTTTAATATTCTGACTTGCGACATCAATCTGCTGCAATTCTTTCTGGCACCAAATTTCAAGCTCATAGAGTGCATTGTACTTAACTATTTTGTTTTTGGTCTGGGGTAGTAATTCCAACCCACGCGTAACGCCGGCGGTAGTGTCCAATACTTGCTGTGCCTCGGTAATCCTGTTACCAATACCTCTAATAAACAGCTTGACCTTAGCCAACTTCATTACCTTATCTGCCTTGGCAACAACCTGATCCAAAACTTCCCGACCCCGGCCAACTTCCTCAGTTGCCACCAAAGTTTCGGTATATCGTAAAAGGGTGTCCCTGGTAGCCGTTATTTCCGCATTTAAGGATGCAATAATACTTCTAGTGTGGTTGGCTTTGGTCGCATCTTTAAGGGCAATTTGGGCATGTTCTGCGCCCCTGGTGCTGTCTAAAATTTGCTGTGCTGTAGTTAGTTTTTGATTTTCTGATATGATAGACTGGTGCAGTTTGGTTAATGCGGTAAGTTTTATATCGCTTTCATTGGCAGCTTTTAGGTGGAAGTAAATTTTGGCATGCGATTTGGTCTTATCCAGGGTAAGCTGGGTTTGACTAAATACAGTATTGATGCCCTGGATAGCATGGTGCACGGCGGTAATCTTTTGGTGTCGCAATATGTTTGCTTCAGCCTGGGCAATATACTGACCAACCTGCTCAATTGCTTTTTCTAAGGTGAAAATATTATCCCAGGTATCTTTGGCTATTTTATCCTGGGTGACAATAAAACTACGTAAGGTGTTAAGTTTGTTCAATCGTTCCTGTTTTTGGCGGATCATCACCAACTTAGCGTCGATTGTATCAATGGTTTCCTTTAGGGGGATAAGGCAATCATATTCCCTGATTTTCTGTTCCAGTTCCCCGATTTCGCCAACCTGCTTGCCACCATCTCCGGCCAGTTCCTTTTCCCTGCGCCGGGACCGGTGGATTTCAAGCCCAACCTCTTTCACGCACTCGTCAACTTCCAACGTGCCGGCCAGGGCACCAAGCACCCGGTAACGCTCCGTAGGACTTACCGACGCCCCCAGGAAAGGACCGTCAAGCTGCCTGCTGACGTTAAAGTTTAAGGTGAGGTTGCCAATCTTAACCGGACGCACCCCAGTAAGTTCCTGGATAACTTCCGGCACGTGGCCAGGGCGGTTTGAACCTTCCAGAATGATTGGTTCCATATTGTCGCGGGTGATAGTGTAACGAGCCTTGCCCTTGTCCGGGGATGGACCCTTCCACTCCCAGGCTATGGCCAGGTTATCCGGGGTGTCATATACTGCCGTGATGGATGCAGACTTTGCACCGCGGCGAATGAGTTCTTTGGTAGGTATGGTGTTGAAGAATAGCTTTTCAAGGGACCGGGACGCCATGGCGGTTTTGCCTGTATCGCTACCACCGATCACGGTGGTTAGGGTGCCGGGTGCCCCGAGTTCTATTTCTGCTTTAGGTAGGCTTTGGATGTTGCGTAGGATGAATTTTTTTATGGGTGGTATGTTCACGGTTTCACTTCCTTGTTATTTATTACACTGTTGTGGTTGTGGAATGCGAACTAATCTATGCCCAAATTAATCCGCCTTATTTCCTCACCTCAAAATAACCACAATGGGAAGGTAGTTCATCGTCCCCATATGTCTCAAAGATTTCATCCGGGATATGCCCAGGTGCAACACACTCTTTCCAATCCGGATCTTCATTGTCCAGTATGTCAAAAGCACAGTCGCGACAAGTATATTTCATTTCAAACCATCCCGATATAATTGGGCGGGATGGGGGATTTGCACCCCCGATATGCGCTTGGTCTTGACGCTATTCAGCCTCTACCACTCACCGGATCTCACCCGGATAATCCCGCATGTTTAATTACGCATCATTTAGCCACTACACCCTAACTAAAACTAGCTTCCGGTTCCGCTTCAACCTCGACTTCATCATCTTCCAGGTAATCCGAATCAATTTCTATTCTTGCATCGCTCTGCTTAATTTTCAGAAGGTAAATCTTTAAATCGTCAAGGTGTCTTAGTGACCCAATCGAAGTATCTATATCCACGGATAGCGACCATGGATATTTCATGAATTTTGAAAGGCGAATCTCAAAGTTAAGGTCTTCATCCTTCTCACACTCAAAAACAACATTCGCGTATTCAAAGCTGGAACTAGACCAAGAACGCTTTTCCTCATACTCAACTTCCATCGTAACGGTAACGTATTCATAGGAAACACCGTCATCGTAGTTAATTTCAAGGTTGCTGGTATTAATTTTTTTTGCAACATATTTCTTGAATTCTTCAAAGATGTCCGATAATTTAACTACTTTGGGAATTTCGGAATCAGTCATCAACTTTTTAAAGTTTTCCAGTATCTTTTTATGGTCCAATGCCGTTTTTTGAAGTATTTCAGCCAGTACGCAATCCAACTTAACAATATATTTCGAGTAATCGTAAGACTCCAGTTGTTTAACCATAACGTCTTTGATTTTCCCTTTAATTACTTCGGTAACGTCGCCATAGTTACCTAATAAACTTTCCAGGGCTTTATTGATGCCCTTTTCAAGGTGCTCAGCCACTAATTTCTCAATTATGCCTTCTTCTAGCTTTGCGGTTATCACGTCATTGATTTTCTTTTCGATGCTCATACAATTTACCTCGCTTTCTATATATCGTTAACTATGTACCAACAAACCCCATGGTCGGCATTTGCAAAAATATAGGGCTTTAACGGACGGATTTTTAAAGGATATTGTCAACAAGGAAGCTATTCACTTCCTTTCTACTTTAAATTTTTGTCCGATCATGGGGTCTGTTGTGGGCTTAATATTTTATTTTTTTGTATTTCATGTGGTTTATTGTCACGAGGCATTACCTGTGCCTCGACATAGACATCATCTGCCTTTATGGAATCGTCCCTCGATATTACTCTTTTTGCTGAAACATCCCAAGTAGTAAGTTTTTGGGCAATTCCTTCGCAATGACCAGCGCGTGTTTTGATTTCATTGAGATGCGAACCTGCAATCCAGCATAGATACCAAAGTCATCACCGGCCTCGATACCACCACCGGCCTCGATACCCCAACCGGCCTTGATACCATCACCGGCCTTGATACCATCACCGGCCTCGATACCACCACCGGCCTCGATACCACCACCGGCCTCGATACCCCAACCGGCCTTGATACCATCACCGGCCTTGATACCATCACCGGCCT
>JAENYQ010000001.1:89224-100280 GCA_016841675.1 Desulfotomaculum sp. | reverse complement strand
ACCGGCCTTGATACCATCACCGGCCTTGATACCATCACCGGCCTTGATACCATCACCGGCCTTGATACCACCACCGGCCTCGATACCACCACCGGCCTCGATACCACCACCGGCAATAATCCATCTTGCTATTTTAATTGCACCTTTTACAACTACTTTACCAGCGAAGAATATGCTCGCTTCCGCCGTTAATTCATCGACTTCCGTGACAGTTTCAACGGATCCAGCACGACTAATAAGCCATCGTGCCCAACCTACCATGTTTTCTTCTGCCATAGCATTGAGTACATCTTGATACTCAGCACCATCGGGAAATCGCTCCATAAACTTCACTATAGATTCTCTACATGCTCCTTTTTCTTTTAACCAATCTAGCGTTATTTGCATCTTTTTACCTCCTTAAATTCCCAACCAGCACCCGCACTGCTTCCTTTTCACCCGGCACCGCCACCATGTAAATTTCATCCCGGTCTGTCACCATGCTTTTGTGCGGCCCAGAAACTACCGTCAGCGGCACCCCAGGCTGGCATTTGTGTGTCACTATTTCCCCGGGGTGCAGAATGATCTTGCTTACGAGTGGATTCTTACTGGCGACGCTGGGGTGTGAATACATTAGCATTTACCATGCCTTGCTGGGATCTTCCGGGCCGGCGTCGGTGCTTTGAAAGCCCATAGCATCGTTATATTCGGCATCCGATACATTGACAACGCCGTCGGTAGCATTGCCGCCCTCAGTGTTATATTCATCAGCATCGATGGCAATCTGACGTAAGTATGGTTTCATGGTCTTGGCAAATTCGCTCATTTTCTGGGCGGACTCTTTTTCCAGGTCGCCGGCACGGCGAAACTCAATTTTGGAGAACTCAATACCGCCATCGTTCTTAGCCTCGGCCAGGGTGAGCTTAGTTAAGACACTGCTGCTTTTGCGCATCTTGGCCGTCAAACGCCGGGCGTATTGCTTGAAGTTTTCTAAGCTTGTTGGTGGTACGGCAATAAGTAAAGGGAATATTTCGCCTTCCCGGACCAGGTAAACACGATGCATATTCTTACAGGCTTTGCCTTTACCTTTCAGGGCTGTGCCGTATTGATTCATGGGGCAGGTGGCGCAAGGTTTTTTGCTATTTAAATCAATGTCAATGCCGGTGATGCCATCCAGCGAAGAACAGTCGGGCGGATTTTTCTCTCCGGAATATTCTTTTGCCCAGTAAGCATTTATGGGATGATGGTCAATTATTACGCCTATTAGCTCATTGATTGAGTCTGCTCCACCATCCTCGTTAGGCACTTTCCAAGATAAACCGCCCCCCGAAGGGACTTTTACTTTTTCAAATCGAAGATCAATACCTTCCATATTAGCTTCCATTACTTCCATGATGTCGGCGGTATTGGGCAGGAAACTGGCGTCAAAAACAGCGGCAGCGGTAGTGCTCTGGGTTGCTAATGCAGTGGTTTCTTTGTCTGGCATATTTACCATGCTCCTTTCTCATTCTCAGTATCTTTACTTTCTTTGCTTTCCGAAAAACCCACCGATGGTGCCAGGTGGGTTTCGTTAAACCCACATATCTGGGCATAGATATTCATTTCGGCAGTAACGGCACCCAACACCTTACACACCCCCTGGAACTCGGCCTCGGCCCCTTTGAGTTTAGACTCTAAGGTGTAAATATCATCTTCCAAAAAATCGGCCTGTTGTTTGGCGGCATTATAGATTGACAGAGCCGACAAGTAATTTGGGTCAGCTTTTTTACGAACCATTAGTTCGGCCTGACGGGCCTTGTCGTTAGAAAACATAGGCTTACCTGTGCCGGGGTTGATTTCTGCTATAATGTCGGCCAATAGTGCCGCTTCTTCCTCTTTGACTGTTAAATCGGCATCGGACAGGGACTGACGCACAGTGCGCATGGTTTGACGCTTCTCCATGATCTGGTTGCGGGTGGCGGTCATTGCACTGGGTAGTACACTAACCGTCTGAATAAGGTTATGCATGTTGAATTTGTGTTCTATTTCCCTGATCGATTCAGCATTGGCGGCATTTTTAGCATCGGCCACCGCTTGACCTACTTCGTGAGCCACAACCTCTTTTTTGAACATGTCAAACGCCTTACTGTAAACTTCGTCGGCGTATTTGCCGGCCTGCTCCAATGCATTCTTAAATGCCGCGGCCACTTCCCGAGACACTATCCCGGTAATCATACCCTCAATTATTGTGGGAGTGTTTTTGCACTGGCATTGATGCTGGTGTTCTGATTGCTCTTGCGGTTCTGGATATTGAATTGATTCTCCAGGCATTTTAGATACCTCCTAAACTTCATATTTTAATTTACTTATGGGATGGTTTGTGGTTCTGGTGGCACAACCTCAATCGTTATATCACGCCGACCCCATTCCCAACATCTTGATTTATCACCTAGAAAAACGTCCACTCTCGCCCCCTTTGCTATGCTTTTTGGTGGAATTAAATCCTCGGCCACATACCAGTTGTCCAGTTCTTTGATGTAGACCTTACTGTTTATTGGTATCGTGGCTGGGTCTACTGCTATGGTGCGACCTTCCTGGGGCCAGGTACCAGTGTAAGTCCTTGACCCGGTGTGTGAGTATGATGTCGATTGCACCACCATTTTAATGGCCTGTTGCGGTTCTATGGTTTCCATTGACACCCGCTGCACCCGCTGTTTGTTCCTATCAACTTCACCCCTAGATATTATTCCCAGTGGTGGCGGGCGGGGTATGTTTAGCCTGGATTCTTGGGTTGGCTGGTTGTGTGGTGGTATTGATAGCCAACCAATTAACCAGTAGGATAATACGCCAAACAATATTATAAGTAACGCAATTGCATGTCTGTTTAGCATTAAACCTCCTTCCAAAGATTAGCTATACTTACACCTAAGGCTTCCGCTAATTTAGCTACCAAGTCAGGCCCGGGCCATCGCCTGCCGGTCTCGATATTGTTTATTGTGGAGCGTTCTACGCCAACCATCTTGGCTAGTGCAGCCTGACTTAGTTTATCCTGCTCCCTGTAACGTTCTAGGTTTCGCCCAAAACGCCCCATCTTGTCTTTGCGCTTTTGTATCCAATCCCCTTCCAGTCCTTCCACTTTAGTATGGTTCATTTCGATAACACCACCACCATAAAATATTTTTGCGTTAAACCATCATCTGAAGGTATAAAAACGCCCTTGTCGAATACACTATTACTGGAAATGTTTTCTGTGAGAAAACTTTAACACGATATTCCCACCATGTCAATATGTTCCGGTGGATTTATCGTAATTATTTTTTTATACTGGTACTACCTGTTACTGCTAACGAATTACCGCTAAAATAGGAGTTGATAATTGAAATGTCCAAAAAGTCCTACGATTTATCTATTGGTGAAAAAATAAGATCCCTTCGCGAAGAAAAGCAACTTTCACTTACAGAACTTTCCCGCCTGTCAGGGGTGCCGATTGGTAGTCTTGGCGATGTCGAAAGGGGTAGGGCCACCAACCCCAGCTTTGTGAGCGTTGTTAAGATATGTAAAGCGCTTGGCGTCAGCCCCCTGGTGCTGCTCGAAGAGGACGATTCTATGTATGCCATAGACTCAGATGTCAGGGATGTGTCCTACCTATTTGACATTGACTACCTAACAATGTTCAGGGACCGGCAGTTCCAAAGGTTCTTGCAAATTATCCAACGGGCCTACGATGCCGGGATAAATCCGGAAACATTGGGCAAACTGGTTAACGTGCTGATTGAAGATTGTAGTGATTGAGTAGTGGTAACGAAAAGGGTAAAAAATAACCAATCTCAATAAAATGATTTTTAGCGAATGGCAATATTAATCATTCTTCCGAGATCGGCATAGAGTTTTTGCAGGTAATCGTTCATACCAATTAGGAACCGCACTTCTTTGGCGATGGTAACACCCACAGCAATGTCATGGTTGTCCCATGAATTAACAAGGTTAACTATTGCTTCTTGCTGTTTAGGAATATCAATAGCTAACTCCTTAATGTGGGCAAGGGTTTGTTCCAGGGTATTAAGTTCAGGAATTCCATCTTTGTTTCCCTGCGCCTGCTGACATCTGGAGCAAAACATGTAATACGGTTTATTTTTCAAAGCAATTACCCACCTTTCACATAATTGTCACACTTTATTTTGTTTATTTAGCCAGTTAATAAAAACTTCCTTGGTTACTCGCACATTACCACCTAGACGTATTGTCGGAAACTCCCCCCTTTTAGCCAGATCGTATATTTTAGTGTGCGACACCCCCAGAATGGTTGCCACCTGGGGACATGTCATAATAAACGGCCAACTGTCCGGGTCTGTAATGTCAATTTGTTTGCTTGCGCTTTTTTTTGCCAACTCTATCCCTCCTTGTTGCTTATTAGCTCTGCCACCTCAACTCCCAGGGCCTCGGCGATTTTTTCCAGGCTTTTCAGAGAGGGGGTTAGTTCACCGTTTTCCAGCTTAGATATAAACGATTGAGTCAGACCGACTTTATCAGCCAAGGTCTCTTGGGTTATATCTTGTTGTTCCCGCAGCTTTTTAACTTTCGGCCCGATGTTGGTATAAAACATTTTGCTTTATCACTCCCAAATAGGAATATTTTTGCAAGCTATCACATAACTATAATTCATGTATAGGTAGTAATAAAATGCCAAAGACCTTGTCTTTAGGCTATTTTATTACTATTATTCATATGGTGTCAATATAAAATATGATTTATTTTGAAAAATAGTCATATTGCTAAATCGACTGAAATATTGAGTAGGTTTATTTATTTATTCCTATATGTTATATTAAGGTTTGACTAGACCGTTATTGGTTGGAGGGCACGAAGTGGGCAAAAAAATACCTGATGTCTCACCTGATATCGGCCACGCAGTCAGGGCGTATAGAATAGCCAGGGGAATTGAGCAAGAGGAACTTGCAAATAAAATTGGTTACACTCAAGGTTACATTTCAAAGATAGAGAACGGGGCTATCAATCCTTCATTAAAAGCTTTAAAAAAAATTGCCAAGGCGCTGGGGCTTGAAGCTGAAGGATTCTTTTCCCCAACAAAGGTTATATCGCTAGATGATGAAAAACTGTTTAGCCACCTCCCCAAAAAATTACGACAATTTGCGGCAAAAGATGACAGTCCCCCTTATATACAATTTGCTCACGATCTATATGAAGAAGGTTTCACTGAGGAAGAACTCCGTGCCCTAAAGCTTATTACAATGAGTCGAAAAAAGAAGAAAAATGGAAATTAAAAGGCGTAAGCAAACATATGTTCTGCCTTTATAATGTGGTATAATATTCCCACATTATAAAAATGAGGCAGGGGGGCAACGTAGCCAATGGACAAGATTTGCGTTCCGCTTGGCAGGCTAAAAGCGGTTGTTTATGAAGATGCGGAGTATTTTAACTGCCTAGACTGCAAGGTGAATGACCCCACAATTTGCGGCAAGAAGTGTATCTGCAGCCTGCTAGAAATCCAACAGAAGGAACTTTGCCCCCGGTGCAACCTGGTCCCAGTTAAGGCAACTGCCATATAAGCAAATAGAACCGCCCGTAAAATGGCGGTTTTTGTAACCTTGCCATATGATTAAAAATCATGTACAATGGGGTAAAAATATAACTGGGGGTAATAACGTTATGCGAGGTCATATCGTAGAAAGGTATCCTGGCTCATTCTCTGTCGTAATCTACCTAGGTAGAGACCCCGACACAGATATCCCAAAATATAAATGGTATACGGTCAAGGGAGATAGGAGCGATGCTGAAAAATTTCTAACCAAGACATTGCATCAACTAGACACAAACACCTATGCCGACCCAGGGAAGCTCACAATGGCCGAATACCTGCGCCGCTGGTATCGTGATTACTGTGAACTGAACCTGGCCCACTCTTCACTGGTGCGGACGAAGAGTATTATTGAAAACCATTTGATTCCGTACCTGGGCAAGCATCTGATTGGTAAGCTGCAACCCCTTCACATCCAGGAGTATTATTCTTGGGCATTGAAGAATGGGCGCATCGACAACAAGGCAAAGGTTGAGGATGATGAAAAGGTTCCGGACACGACTCTTTCACCTACCACTGTGCTTTACCATCACCGGGTACTGCATGAGGCTCTAAAGCATGCGGTTGAATGGCAAATAATTATTCGCAATCCTGCCGATGCGGTAAGGCCGCCGCGAAAAAGCAAACCTCAACTTGTGACACTGGACAAGCCTGAAGTTGATGTCCTGTTATCTGAGGCCCGAGGCACCGAGCTTTACATCCCGATATTGCTTGCCATCCACACAGGGATGCGCCGGGGTGAAATCCTGGCCTTACAATGGAAAGACATCGATTTTAATACTGATACAATTATGGTGCGCCAGGCGCTGGAGTGGATGTCTGCTACCAAGGAGCACCGGATCAAACGAACAAAAAGCGAAAAGAACCGGCGGGTAGATGTGGCCCGGGTAGCCATGGCTGAATTGGAATCCTGGAAGAAGGAGCAAAAGCAACTCCGGGTAGTTGCAGAGAAGGAAAACAAGAAGCGGCAAAAGGAAGGTAAGTCTATAAAGCCTGTAGAGATAAACGATTATGTATGCACCTGGCCCAATGGACACTTGGTTTCACTTGACTACTGCACAAAGGAATTTATTAGGCTTGCCCGTAGGTGCCGCCTGGGTGGAGTGACTTTCCACGGCTTGCGCCATACTCACGCCACGCTAATGCTACAGTTAAATATTCACCCCAAAATTGTGGCCGAACGCCTGGGGCACGCCGATATGAAAATGTTTATGGAAGTTTACTCCCATGTAATGCCATCCATGCAAAGGGAAGCGGCTCAGAAATGGGACGACTTGTTTTAATATTCATTTTAACTATTTTAACCATCACAAACAATTGCATATTAGCTACGCATTAGCTAAATGGGTATAAAAACGGCTCCGGCACATTGCCGGAGCCTTGTCGTTACTGGCCTCCCGGGAGGGATTCGAACCCGCGACCTACGGATTAGAAGTCCGTTGCTCTATCCAGCTGAGCTACCGGGAGAATAAAATTGGAGCGGGTGATGGGAATCGAACCCACGCGACTGGCTTGGAAGGCCAGGACTCTACCGTTGAGCTACACCCGCCCGATATTCAATATGAAATTTAATCAGACGACAACTCTTATTATACAAAAAAAAGTGCCCGGAGTCAAAAAGCAATTTCAGTTTTTACAGGTATTTTATACTGCTGTTTCACTAATCACAGTTATTTACTTGGAGGCTACCCTGATATATCAGCTTATTACAAAGAAAGTAGTCTTCCCTTGATGCCCTGTTTGTCTATTTCAAGAATGCCGTATCCGGCAATATGCCCCGGCAAAGGATTGAATGGGCTGCCTGGGTTAAAAAGAAGAATGTTGTTTTCCTTCAGGTTCAGCGGGACGTGGGTGTGGCCGAAGACCACTGCTTCTACCTTGTCCTCCCGGGCTTTATATAACAACCTCTGCAGCCCGCATTTGACCCTTTGCAGATGGCCGTGGGTGATGATTACCCGATGGCCATCCAGCGTAATGGTCAATTCGTCCGGCCCGTCTGACGGATAGTCGCAATTACCCACTACTGCATAAACTGGTACCTTGAGCTCTGACTTTAAATATAGCGCATCAACATAGAAGTCGCCGGCGTGAATTAATGCATCAATATTACCCATTTGCTGCACAGCCCGGGCCGCTTCCTTTACGGCTCCGTGAGTATCGCTTATAACGCCAACCCGCAAAGCGTATCACTCCATGTTTTCCGGCCTCGGATACATTATACATTAGACTAACTTAACGGGCAATTGTTCTTTTTAGTACGTCCAGCGCTTTTGTCAAAGCCTTACCGCGGTGGCTGATTAGGTTTTTTTCGTTAGCGTCTAATTCCGCAAATGTTTTTTCATATTCGGGAACGAAGAAAAGCGGATCGTAACCAAAACCTTGGTCGCCCTTGGGTTCGGTGGTGATAATTCCCTCACAGGTTCCTGACATGGTTTCTGTTTTAGCGCCGGGAACTGCAATGGCCACCACGCAGCGAAATCGGCCGGTGCGTTTATCCCACGGCACTCCAGCGAGCAGCTCGAGTAGTTTGCGATTATTGGCCTCGTCGTCGTGCTGAGCGCCGGCAAATCGGGCGGAGATTACGCCCGGTGCTCCGTCCAGGTAGTCTACTTCAAGCCCGGAGTCGTCGGATAGGGTTACTTCTCCCACGGCCTCGGCCACTTGGCGGGCTTTTTTGATGGCGTTGGCCTGGAATGTGTCACCGTCTTCCACCACCTCGGGAACATCTGGAAAATCAGCCATTGAAACAACTTCCACACCGGCACCGGTTAGCAGTTCTTGCAGCTCTTTTACTTTACCGGCATTGCGGGTGGCCAAAACTAGCTTCATTATTGATGCCTCCCAATGCCTTCCGCTATCGGTCCCAGCACCTGCTTCTGGTAGTCCACCAGCTGTGCGATGCCATCCCGGGCTAGATCTAGCATTTGATTAGTATCTTCTCTGCTGAATGTCGATTCTTCTCCGCTGCCTTGTATTTCTACAAACCGACCGCCGCCGGTCATAACAATGTTCATGTCAACTTCGGCCGCTGAGTCCTCTTCGTAGCACAGGTCCATAATTATTTGTTCTCCGAGCCGGCCTACGCTGGTGGCGGCGATGAAGTCCGCAATGGGGATTCTTTTTATTTTACCGCGGCTTACCATCCACTGCATTGCTTCTACCATAGCCACGAAGGCGCCTGTTATTGAGGCTGTGCGGGTACCGCCGTCGGCCTGGATGACATCACAGTCAAGGGTGATGGTATGCTCGCCCAGGGCTCGTAAATTAGTTACCGCGCGCAGGGAACGCCCGATCAGTCGTTGTATTTCCAGGCTGCGGCTGTTGGGTCTGTTGCGGGTACTGTCCCTGGTGGTGCGGTGGCCGGTGCTTCTGGGCAGCATGCTGTATTCTGCAGTGACCCAGCCCTTGTTTTCAAATTTGCACCACATTGGCACACGTTCCTCTACCGAGGCGGTGCAGATAACCCTGGTGTCCCCCACCTCAATTAGCACCGAGCCTTCCGCGTGTTTGTTGATACCGCGAGTAATTGTTACCGGACGCATCTGATTATATTCCCTGCCGTTTAATCTGTCCATTGCTACCTCCCGCTTTCACTGATAAACGATTAATATTATCTGCAGTATATATTCTTTCCCCAGGCGGCGGCTTCAACACCTCTGCCGAATGAGAAACAACCATATTGTACCACATTTACGGGTTGGAATACTTTTTTAAAAAAACTATTACTGAAAAGGACGCCGGAAAAGACTTACTGAAAAGGTTTATTGAAAAGTGTTACGAAAGAGTCAATTACACGGCAAATAATTAATGATTGTCATTCTGAGCATAGCGAAGAATCTTAAAACCTAAGCAGGTTGCGATAAGATCCTTCATTTCACTTCGTTACATTCAGAATGACATGCATAAGGATAACAATAACCTGTCGTAAAAACCAAAAAGGGGGCAGCCATCTTTTTTTAAAAACCGAAAAAAGTAGCCTGTCCCCTTTTGGGTATACTCTGGTACACTTTCTAAACAATAAAGAACCGGCTCATCGTCATCGGCCGGTTCTTTTAGACATTCATTTATTTATTTAGTTGGTGCAAAATAACTGTTTAACGATTGGGCAAGAGACTCGGCTACTTTTTGGCGCACAGCATCCTGGCGCAGCATCTGTTCTTCTTCGTAATTAGATAAGAAAGCCACTTCAACCAGCGCCGCCGGCACCGGGGATGTACGTAGCACCACGAAATTGGACTGCAGTACTCCCAGACTGCGCCGGCCCAAGGTCCGTAACAGTTCTGATTGTACCAGCGAAGCCAATCTTCGGTTGTCGGCCTGGCTAACCCCTGGGGCCAGCTCCCCCGTGTCCCGGCGATAGTATGTGCTGGTGCCGTTTTTATCATGGCTGGGGTTGGCATTACTGTGGATACTCAGGAATACCTCGGCGCGATTACGCTCGGCAATGGCTGTCCGCTCATAGAGATCTACAAAACTATCGCTTGTCCTGGTCATTACCACTTTGGCGCCGTGCTCGGTTAGTATTTTTTGCAACCTCAATGCTATATCCAGGTTGACTTCTTTTTCCTTTAATCCAGTTGGGCCTGTGGCCCCCGGGTCGCTTCCACCATGCCCGGCGTCCAAGGCAATCACGCGCCCGTTTAGGAAACTACCCGGCTGGGGTATAAAAATATCCAAGTTAAGCTTGGTGCGGTCATCGGACAGCTTGTCCAGGTTGGCAACGGTTCCCTTGAGGTCAAACACCAGGCGCATTACCGGTGGATCCTGGGACATCCAACCTGTTCTTAGCCGTGACACCGCCTCGGAGTTAACTTCAATTTTTTCCGGTAGATCCGTCACATTCACATTTTTAAGGTCCACAACCAATCTTTCCGGACCGGTAAGCATGAACATATCGTAGCTGAGCGGCCCCTGGGCTTTTAATTCTACGTAGGTATGGCCGTCCTCTTCATGAATTTCTATCTGCTCCAATTGTACCGGCTCGGCAGGCTGGTCTGGCTCCCCTGTCTGATCAGTATCCGGAGTTTGTACCGGCGGGTCCCCCGGTGACGGGGATGCTTCCGCTGTATCAATGTTTAGCATCCAACCGGCTACCCAACCTATTGCGCCACCATCTAGTTGCACTTTGGCCCAATCGCCGCTTCGCTCCAGCACGCCCACCCGCTGGCCGCGGCTTACTTGAGTGATTACATTGTGTCCCGTTCCGGGCCCAAGCCTGATATTAACTTCATTACCGTTTACCACGGCCACCGCTGTGCCATTGTTGTTGGGCGGTGTGACCGGGGTGTTGGTTGTTGGCGGCGGGCTGGTGACTGGTGCGGGGTTTGCCACGGCTATTTCGGTGACCGCCGCCAGCCACCCGGCAATCCAACCCTGTTTGCCATCGGATAATTTAACTTTTAGCCACTGCCCGCTGACCTCGGTGACGGTGCATTTGGCGCCTTTGCTGACTGTGGTGACCGAACCGTAAGAGGTACCCGGACCGGAGCGCACGTTGACAGC
>JAENYQ010000001.1:0-89214 GCA_016841675.1 Desulfotomaculum sp. | reverse complement strand
TGACTGTGGTGACCGAACCGTAAGAGGTACCCGGACCGGAGCGCACGTTGACAGCCGAGCCGGTAATGGTGGCCTGCTTAATTTTTTGTGTGTTTGCCTGGGGTTGCTGCGCCACCGTTGTGCTACTCGGGGGGGCGGGATTGGTCACGTTTACCTCGGTGACCGCCGCCAGCCACCCGGCAATCCAACCCTGCTTGCCATCGGATAATTTAATTTTTAGCCACTGCCCGCTGACCTCGGTGACGGTGTATTTGGCACCATTGTTGACTGTGGTGACCGAACCGTAAGAGGTACCCGGACCGGAGCGCACGTTGACAGCCGAGCCGGTAATGGTGGCCTGTTTAATTTTCGGGGTGCTGTTTGGCTGTTGTTCCATAAGCCATCCGGCGACCCAGCCCGTTTTGCTGCCTGCGTTTATTTTAAACCAGTCACCTTGGGTTTCCAAAATTTGAAAGCGTTGGCCGCTTTGTACCGTGGTAACAATACTGCTGGCAGTACCGGGTGCGCTGCGCACGTTTACCGCGCTGCCTTTAACTATGATATCGGTGGCGGCAAATGCGGTTGTTGGAAAACCCAAACAACCCGCTGTATATATAAGGGATACTACCAGACCGACTTTCATTATTTGTCTTATATGCTGTTTTAATACCATGGCCATTTTTCCCTCGTTTCCCAAAAAAGTTCATAATACCTCAGGCTATTCGACAGGTTGTTTGAAAAAACCTGCCCAAATGTTATGTAAAAACTACCATATTTTATTTGGAACCACAATATTCTTGACGTGGTTCGACAACATAAAGTTCCCTGGTTAGGAAATTTTGTGGACTAATTTTAGGATAGATTAATGCGGTTAATCGCATAATATCGATAATTAACATATTGGGAGGGATGTGCCTTGGAGAGACTAAAGGTAGGAATTATCGGAACCGGAATGGCTTTTGAAAGATTACATTATCCCGCTTACCAAGAACTGGCGAACAAATATGAAATAGCAGCTATTTGCGATCCAGACATGGAAAAAACCAACAGGTGGGCTGCGGAGCTTGGACTGGGCGGTGACAATATTTACACCGATTACCGTCCCTTGCTGTGGCGAGAAGACATTAATGTATTCGACATTATGGTACCAATTGAGCATAATTACCGGGTTAGTGAAGATGTGGCCAAAGCTATTGCCCACCGGCCAGGAAAAGCCATTGTTTGTGAAAAGCCGCTGGCCAGCACTTATGAACAGGCCAAAGATTTTGCTAAGATGCCCCGCCGGTACGGAATTCCGGTAATGATAGCAGAAAATTACCGTTATAACGAAGAAATCGACTTGATCCGTGACATGGTGCGCCGTAAAAAAGTGGGTGATCCGGTCTATTTCATGCAAAACAGGGTGGTATTCTTTCCCGGGGACATGTATAAGGATAAATTTCCCCGTACCGAGTGGCGCCAGCACCCGGTGTTTAACGGTGGCGCCATCATAGACACTGCGGTGCATGACATGGCTGCCCTGCGGCATATTTTCGGGCCCATTGATAAGTTGCAGGCCTTTGGCGTGCCTCAGAATGATGACTTTTCCCCCTATGCCGTGGTCAATGTGAACATGCGTTTCAAGAGCGGAGTTATCGGTCAGTTTACTTTTTACTGTGCGGGCAGGGAAGCGCAGCGTCCTCTGGTGGGACTGCGTATTTTCGGTACCTACGGCATGATATTCCTTGAAGAAAGGGATTGCGGCACCATTAACTTGGCTTATAACGATGGGAACAGTGAACAGGTTGCTTACCGGCCACAGCGAGGGTTTTACAATGAGCTATTGAACTTGTATAACGCTCTGACTGGCCGAGAAGTTATTGCGGTTACTCCGGAGGTTGAATACGGGGATGTGAAAACGATACTGGATACACTGCGTTCCATCCGCGAAGAACGGATTATTCCCGTTGACGTGGACGAGGGTAAGATTCCGGCTTATATTCCTACTCAACACCAGCCTCATTTTGAATTTCATCAGAACCAGTGGCATTAAAAAGAAGCCCGGCATGCCGGGCTTCTTTTAGTATTCAGGAGTCAGGAACCAGTATTCAAAAATTTATAATATCGTTGTCGTAGGGCATCCTACGATTTGGAATGTATTGATACCCTTTTTAGGGCTGTCATTCTGAGCGTAGCGAAGGATCTTAAGGATTTAGATTCTTCACTTCGTTCAGAATTACCATGCGTACCCGCACCACGATAAACGAATACAATCTACCTTTGTCAAGATTAAGCTTGTCATCCTGAGCGTAGCGAAGGATCTAGTCTTTAAGATTCTTCGCTGCGCTCAGAATGACAGATTCGTTGTATTCATAGCAATGACAGGCTTAATTACAAGGTTCTTCACTTCGTTGTATTCATAGCAATGACAATCCAAGCAGATTTTCATCCTATTGATGGTGCCGCATTTGCTGCTTGTTGGCCTACCCAGAAATGTTTTAGCAGGTTTTCTCATTCTGAATTCTGACTACTGAATTCTGACTACTGACTACTGATTTTATTTTTCCTCTGGTAACCCCATGGCACTAATTATTTCATCATCCCGCACCAGTGGTGCGTCTACACTTACGTGTCCGGCTATGGTTTCCACTATTTTGCCATCCACTCTGAGTTGTACTTCCTGGATGGTGCCAAATTGGGTCAACGTGTTCACTATGGAGTAAACCGTTAGGTATTCTGTACCGGAACCGCCACTATGCCCAATGATCAGTTCCTTGCTGAAATCAACCGTACATAAGCCCTCGTTAACATCAATATCCAGCAGTGTGGTACCTGCAGGGATGGTGGGATCCAGCATGCTGTTTTCCGGGCCCAGAATTAATTCGCGGATGGTTTCCCGGGCTATGCCCACAACATTGGGGATTTCTCTCTGCTCGGCCACCAGTTGGCCGTCTTCATTGGCAAAATAAAGGACTACTGTAGCCCAGTCTACAAAATCACCTACCGTGGGTAAGGTATTCCCTACCACCAGTGGCTCTGCGCTTCTTTCCAGAGTTATTGTTTCCGGTGCCACGTTGCTTGTGTTTTCACTTTTCCCCGACTTGTTTAAACATCCGCTGGTGTAAATTATTAAACTGATCAGACCCATATAAAGAAAAAATTTAACCATTGACTTCATTTAAGTCGCCTCCTTGGCAGGGTTGTCCTTTTGTTTTATGTGTATGGTCGGCCAAGGCGGATTATGACTAAAAAAAGACGGCATACATATCGATAACATGGAAAAAATAATTTAAGCCAAATATTTTACAACTGCGGGGGTAAATAAATGAGCATAGTAAGAAGTTTCTTTGGGGCCGCCATTGCTATTTTATGTGCGGGTCTTTTCTGGCCTTTGGCAGCCGAGGCAGAAACCGGTTGCCCGCTAAGCCGTATAGTTGAAGAAAGTTACCAGGTATTAGAACCTTCTGACCCGGCGTTTCGTGGTCGCAGCGTGGAACAACTGCAATTGATGTTAAAACAGGTTGATTACTATGATGGCCCGGTTAACGGCATCTATGAGCCCCGATCTGTGGAGGCCGTAAAGGAATTCCAGCAGCAAAAAGGTATCAAACCGAATGGAGTAGTTGCAAATGCAACGTGGCAGGCACTGGATGAGGAATATTGCCAGGTGGACGGCAGCAGTGATATTCCTGCTCCCGCGGGAGAGGTAAGTATACTGGTGGATACCGCCCAGCGTAAGCTGACGGTGCTCTCAGACGGGGAACCTTTCAAGCAGTATCCGGTGGCGGTGGGTAAATATAAAACCCCATCACCGGTGGGTAATTTTAAGGTGCTGCGCCGGGCCAGACATTGGGGCACCGGGTTTGGGACCCGCTGGGTGGGATTGACTGTTCCCTGGGGTATTTACGGCATTCACGGCACAAATAAACCCGGTTCTATCGGCAGTTATGCCAGTCACGGGTGTATCAGAATGAATAACCATAACGTGGAGGAAATTTACCCTTGGGTGAAACCAGACACCAGGGTGGTTATGCTGGGCAATCCTTTTATGTACCAGGATGAGCAGTTCCGGACGCTGCGCAGAGGCTCCCGGGGGGGCGATGTACTGGAGGCACAAATTAGAATGCAAAGGTTGGGATTTTACGATGGGCCGTTAGACGGTATCTGGGGTGGCGGTATGGAACAGGCAGTGGTGAATTTCCGTGCGAGTAAAGGCCTGCCAAAGGATAATTCCGTTAACAGCGAGGTTTACCATGCGTTAGGGCTTTAAGCCATTGGTGTTTGCAAGGATTAACTCTTTATTTCAATAATGCGTGGTTTTAAGTCAAGACGCACGATCATGTCCTTATATTCTTGAGGTGTAATCTCGGCCCAGGGTTTTTCCAGCAGCGCTACCAGCACGCCTTCCATCACATTAGTGCCGAAGGAACGCCCCTCGAATTCCGGGGTGGTGGTCACCAGCCTTGCTACGCCTCTCGCACTAAGCATCCCAACATCTTTTGATGTAGTTGTGTTGGTGATAATGGTCTGGCCGCTTAATCTGTCAGGCAGGTAACGTTTGATAAAATGAAAATCGCCGGCTATGATTTCGGCTTTTTCGTAGTAAGAAGCATACTTTTTTGTTTTTCCATCGTCCCGTGACTCCTGTTTCTTTCCCGTGGGGTAAAGCATGCGAAACGGCAGCTTGGTCATAAAAGGTAGCAGTTTTTTGGCCAGGCCCTCTAGCTTGGAAAGGCTTTTGATAGGGTAAGGGATGCCGATAGTAAAAATGAGATCGCCAAAGGTAACGTCACAACCCGCGTCCACAAAGGCCTCGGCCATACCGAACCTGTCCACTCCGCTGACCATTAGCACCCTGGTACCCTCTTTTATATAATCGGTTTCTTTTAGCAGGTAATGGACTGTATCACGCTCCAGGGTGTTTTTCAACCCGCTGCCGTCAACCACCGGAGTGGTTTTTACGGCTTCCATCAAGCGCAGCCCGTCTTTAAAGGCATATCTTTTACCCGCCGAAAAAACGTAAACATCGATGCCCCCCAGGCCTATGGCATCCACTTGGCCATCCAATTCTTTTAGTTTGGCCAATGCCTTGTCGAAGTCGCCATCAACACCCACGCGGCTAATTTCAAATTCTTCACCCAGCAGTTTGACCTGCACCCGGTGATCCCGTCTGGAAGAACCCAGGCTGACGCTGACCACTCGTTTCAAGTTGGTGTCCCCCAATTTGGTAAATATAGCTAACCCAGGATGTCCTTAAATATTGTAACCAATATAAGCTAAAAATACAAGCAATGCTGTCGAAAATCGGCTTCCAGCAAGGCCGTTACGTCACGCTAAAGCCAGTAACAACGCCTTTTAGCCATCCCAAGAGGCGTCCCGATTGAGATAGATTCTTCGTTAATAAAAGTATAAAGGCGTCTGGTAGATAACCAAACGCCTTTACTCATATTAAAAAACCAATACTGGTTATTAAAATGCTTTTTTCTGCTTCATAAAATCCTCGACATACATTAGTGTTTCACCGAAACGTTGGTAATGCACTACTTCCCGCTCCCTTAGCCAGCGTAGTACATCTTTCACCTGGGGGTCATCCGTCAGGTGCAGCAGGTTTTCGTAAACCGCCCGTGCTTTTTGTTCGGCCGCCAAGTTTTCATGCAAGTCGGCCACTGGGTCGTCGGTGGCGGAAACGTAAGCTGCCACCCAGGGTACGCCGGCGGCGTTTTCCCAGTACAGGGAACGGCCATGATCTGCGTAGTGACTACCCAGGTCGGCGGCTTTGATGGCTTCAATGGATGCTCCTTCAATCAGTTTATAAACCAATGTTCCCACTATCTCCATATGGGCCAGTTCCTCGGTGCCTATATCCGTCAAAACACCCTTGGCTAATTTCACTATGTTGATATAATTAAACATTTGGCAAGGTTATTGCATATATTTTAACATGAACCTCGAAAGACTTACACCGGAACAACAAAAGGTAGTCAATGGGATTAGAATAATGATCAAGGTAGCTAAGCGAATTCTGAAAGAAAAGGACAAGCAAGATAAGTAATAACCCGGCATCGTCAAGCCATGTTGCATTATATTGAAACCTGCCGGTGCCGCTCATTGCAACATCTCTCTGCATAATTACCCCAGGGACGGGGCAAAATAAAATGCTACCTTCACGGAGTAGCATTGTGCGGCCCTCGTTTCACCACCAGGTGGGCGGGGGCTATCTATTCGGTAGCACCTTCCTCCACGCGAGCATAGTATACAAACGCAACACGATAAAAACCTTAGCTAAGGAGGAATGTATAAATGGGTTTTGGTGCAACTGGTGCGGGTGGATTTGATGGCAGCTTTATCCTGTTTCTGATTCTTATTCTGCTTGTGTT
This sequence comes from Desulfotomaculum sp., assembly GCA_016841675.1. GTDB lineage: Bacteria > Bacillota > Desulfotomaculia > Desulfotomaculales > Desulfallaceae > BRH-c8a. The sequence continues at coordinate 82,879 of JAENYQ010000001.1, read as the reverse complement.
TGGGATGGGCATTGGCGGAATCGGCGGAAAATGCTAAAAAGCAGCGACGACCAGCGCCCCCCTGTGGGGCGTTTTGCTTTTGTATTTCCCTCTATTGTGGCTTTTAATAAACTAAGGGTTAGTCGTTTTGGCTTACGGTTTTTTTGGGGGGAGGACCACCACGTTAAACATCTCATGTTCACGGCTACCGTTAATTAACCACTTTTGATGGGTCATCTACATGGAATGGGAGGTATAACAGTCCGACCATAGGTTTAGGTATAGTTACTTGCACCGTTTAAGCGGGATTACAACATCACTATTTTGTCGAACGTCACTATTTGTTAACTGTGAACTCCCTCTAAAAAGGGCAGGATCACCTAAAGAGGTGATAATTGAGGCAGCTGTTATTCCAAATATTGCATGAATACCTCTGCAGAGCAGGTTACTGTTTGGGTCTTGCCTTACCTGCGGTAAAACCCTTGTAAAGGCATTGAACACTTGATCAAGAACTCCATTAGAGACCATAATACCTTTTAGCCAACTATAATCTTTTCCACTAAACGAAAGGGTATAAGTTATTAGAACGCCTGTCATACCAGCGATAGTCATGTCGGTAGTTATACCGAGAGCCCGGCCCTTCCATGTTTTAGCTTCTTTTTTATTCAGTAATACTAGTGGGATCATTCTTTTACACGTATATTTTGATAACCCGGAACGAATTCCCGTTTCTGCAATTGCTTCTTTAAGCAGATTTGCTCCTAATCCGGCAATTAATCCTAAGAGTAGTCTATCTTTAATATGTTGCATGCAAGTTCCCTCCTTAAGCTACTCTCATAAGTATTCCACCTTGACAAACGCCTATTCTATGGCAGTTGAACAATAATTTCCATGGGGAAATGGTCCAGGGTCACGAAATAATGATGCGGCCGGTAAATAGAACGGTGCTGTAGGAATTGCTGTACCAATACGGCAATGAAAAAAGCGGCACCGTTTGGCTACCGCCTGGAATCCGGGGCCGGGTGAAGTTTGTCACGCTCACGCCCTGGGGGGAATGTATGGGATTGTGGTTGGGTGGGGTTTAAGAGATAATAAATTTCCTATATAGACAATTTTCTTCTTACTATTCTCATTTCTAACTCTTCAATTTTATCGTCCAATAAAAATAAAATGTTTGGTCTATTTTCTTTAACATATTCAAAATCATCTTTTGTAAAACTAAGAATATACTTTTTTAAACGGGCGTACTCTAATTGACTTGCGCGAGCATTTTTCAAGTCATCTCCAGAGAACCTGTTTCTTGAAAACAATATACCAACTCTACAGTAATCTACTTTATCTATGCCTCCTGCTAATTTGTCAATCCACAGACTGGGTACATTTTCATCTTCGTTTTTGCACTCACACAGAATTCTCCTTTGTACAACAGAAAGAATCGGAATCTCTATGTATTTAAAATAAGGTCTTATTGTAACAGTAACATCTATTTGATTTGTATTTGTATGAACTGTAGGGTCGACTCGAAAAAACGTTATAAACGAAAGAGAAAGACAGCTAATACTTTCTAATGCCTTTCCCTTTTCTTCCGTAGAAATACTTTTTGCTAAACTATCAATCAATCTATCATATGCTTGGTCATAGGCCCCCCAATCTGGCTGGAATAAAGCTTTTTCTATTTCTTCTTTTCCAATATGATTTGAAAAAAAATCACTGGCATTTAACTTAGTTTTATTTATCGGTCTTATGGAGCTTAAACTACTGTAAAAATTGTTGCGATTTATGTCGCGTGCACTTTTTTTGGGGCAATCTGGATCAGGAGATACCAAAAGATCGAAAGTTATTTCAATGAATTCATCATAATCATAAGGGTTAAACAATTTACCTGTTTGTGGACATCTAATATTACTTGGAACATCATTTATATTGTTAAATGATGTTATCATCTCATGATTTTCATAAGGGGAATGAATCTCATAATTTATTTGCAATAGTCTTAATTTAACTGCTGCTAATGTAAAAATATCATTAGAAATATTAAAATCAACGTTCATATCTACTGCAAAACGTGCCGGACGCATACCATTACGCTTTAATCCCCTAAGTTTTGATAACCAAATATCAAACTTATATATTGTCTCTAAATCTATATTAAAGTCCTTTAAACGATTCAATAAGGGAAAGTACATGATTGTACTCCTCCTTTAAAACATATCTTTTAAAATCTATTTTATAGAACCCGCGATAAGCTGCCATTTTTGTTTTTATCCGTATTACCTTTTGATCACCTTGTATTAATAAATCATCAACTTCATTATCAGTTTCATCCTCTTCGTTGCAATCAATATCTATTTCCAATAGCTCATTTGCTTCTTGCTCACCATCGATAGTCTTAAACCAGACTACCCAAAGGCTATCCAATAATTTAACCTCATTAATTGTTTCTTTTGTATCGAAGAAAATGTCTGAGGTCTGAATAGGCGTAATATGATTCTTAGACCTTGCACTAATTCGCCCACCCCTATCATCTTTAAAATCAAACATGTTAACATAGCCTACTTTTCCTTCAACATAGCTCTCAATTGATTCTTCGTTAAGTACAATAAGTGACCTTTCTAAAAGGCCAACAATTCTTTCCGGTAAATTGATTGGGTCAGTATCACTAGGTAAACCTAGCTCAGAAGCAATTCTAGTGGTAAAATCATTAATCAGTGCTTCATATTCCATCACTTTTGGCTGAAACTGCAGCTTAATAAAATTTGTCAGCTGTCTTTCTATGTTAAACATTGTATTTTTCATCTCATCGGCCACACCACTAAGGTACTCAAAGCCATAATTTTCTTGAAAACGGTCAAGGTATTTCTTGGCCAAATTCATTGAAGTAACGTTTTGAGAATCAATGTCTTGTGTTGGTTTAAGTCTAGCCCTGGAACGGATACGCATTATCAATAAATTATTTATCAAGTCTATTTCAGAACATATATAGGTATTCACAGCGTGGAAAGCAAGTGTATGTCCTTCATAATGATATGTATAATTTTTTTCAATAAAACCTAAAAATACTTTATTTACTACCGAAGGATTACTTTCATTAACTTCATATTCAAAACGAACTAAAGAAATTCCATCAGGAATATATATACGGTCTATATTATTAAAAGGTGTAACCCCTCGATTAGTAAAATATTCAAGAAGAGTCTCTGTATCTTTAAAAATTTCTACAGTTGTCCCTGCAACTTCAATATAGAATATATGTTTATTTCTCCCATACCAAATCTGTTCTTGCAAAAATTCACGAATAGCTTCCTCAGGTATTTGACCGCTCCGAACAGCAAGAACTATATTTCTAACAAGTATATTTTTATTTCCCTGGTGCTCCACACCATGCTGCTTAGCAAACTTTCTAAAAATCCCTACATTGATAATATCTTGGATATCTTTTCTTATGTTAAACTGGGTCATAGTCCACCACCCATATGTTTTTGCTAATAGTTCTACAGTAATTTTGGTTAATCCTTTAACTGTGAAGACATTTTTTTAATTAGTCAAGAGCAAATTTTTAGAAATACTGCCTTTTTTAAATTAGAAACCCTCTCCAGCACCCACCCCGCCTCATCCCGAATCAACTCACATCTCATCCCCTGCCGCGTCTTGCACTTGTACAGCAGCGGCCCGGCTGCCCGCCGCCAGATCCGCGACGCCCGCCTTTCCTCCACCTTGCAACCGGTCACCTGGTACCAGCGCCGGCGCCAGCGGAAAGCAACCGGCAGGCCGTCCCGGGTTTGGACTTCTATTGGCTGGCGGTATAGCTTGGTCATTTTCATCACCCGGGAATATTATAACAGAACAAATGTTCTAGTGTAAAATTGCAATTTATTATAAAATTTTTGTTTTTCTTGCAGGAATTTACATAGTTCGCCAGAATTATAAAAATAAACTTAGGAGAGAGAAAATGTCACAAAGCGAACTAACTGAAGAGATTGAACTCCTGCGCACGAAACTAAATAAGCTGGCTGAATCCGGCGCAGGATATGATGAAATATTGAAGACGAGCCAGGAACTTGATGAGTTAATAGTAATGTATTATAACATTGCAGCATAAATAAAAGCCCCGGCCACATGGACCGGGGCTTAGTTTTCAACCAGGAGGTTCCTCAGATGTCACCTTAAACAAAATAAATATCTTCTTCCGGATCTCCACAAACACCGTCCGGCTTCCATAAGCTACAATAACTGCCCAGGCCAGCGGCACCGTCCCAAACTGTTGCACATCTTCCACCATGGCCAGGCCGACCACGGCCAACACCCCTAGGTAGTACGGCAGCACCTCAGTCTGCAGGAACCGGGGAACCTCAGCTAGGTTAAATTTTTTATCCCGCAGCGCAATGGCCATGCCCAGGATCACGTCTACGACAATGAATAACAACAGGAAAACTAGCGCCTGCATTAATGCGGGGTCATAAGCAAACATATGCATTCCTCCTAAGATTTAATTAACATCAAGGTCTAAACCCGCCGGAATATAAAGTATTGCCGCGCCTGCTGCCGAAATATCTGCACACTGGCCCGGTCTCGGTTTTTGTTCGCGGGGTCGTGGCAGATAATCGTGTCACCAGTCGCGCGCCAAGGTAAAATAAAATGCCCACCATTCGTGAAGTACCCTGGCCCCATACTGGCAATCACCAGGGCCCCCTCCTTTAATGCGGCCACCACTACATCAGTGTTTCCGTTTTGCATCTTTAGGCCATACCTAGCGGCAACCCAGGGGAAGTAAGCCCATGCTGTGCCGTCGTTCGGTGTCCTAAAGCCCCCAGCAATAGCCATTTGCGCAGTCTGCACCGGGGTAATGCTCCGGTCCTTCCATGTCGCCAACACCATAGCCATGCAGGTAGGGCCACACCCTGAGCTGCCGATTGTCTGCTTTGGATTGCCTACAGAGGTAAACAAGACTCCCTTCCACTCCTTGTCAACCTGGCTGTAGTAAATCGGCTCCGGCCCGGTGTTAGGTTTCACCTGCGACCCCAGCAGCACCGCCCAGCTTTTTGGTCCTACGATACCGTCAGCCAGTAGCCCATGCGCCCGCTGAAACTTTCGGACCGCGCCCTCGGTGCCAGGCCCGAATATGCCGTCCACCCTGCCAGCGTTATAGCCAGCTGCATTGAGTGCCGTTTGCGCCGCTGCTACATCATTACCTCTGTTGCCTCGTCTAATTGTGCTTTTCATCGTTACTCCTTCCTCCGCCGCAAAGCGGATGATATCCCACCGAATATTCCAACCGGGATAAGGTTAGCAAGGTCAAAATATCGCTTCAGCGCCTTAGTCCCGCCACTGAGCAGGATTGCCGTAACGAACCAGCCTTCCTGTTGCGTAAAGCCCATTCCCAGGTATGCGTAAAAGTCAAACCCCGCCCGCCAGCAAAGGCAGTATGCCACCGCTACGGTAAGCACAAATGATACCCTGGCTCCGAAGTTGTTCGGCAACCTGGGGATGTGGAGCATAATCCGTTCTAGAAATGAAACCACCCCGTCGATTAACGGGGTGAAAAAAACCAGCCCCAAAAAGGCCAAAGATAAAGGCACGAATGTTTCTTCAAACAATCAATCACCCCCTATTTGCAAGCACCACAAGCAATGTAACGATGGTCCCCAAAAAAGAAAGGGCCGCCGTGCCGGCAGTCCCTATCATAATCTTATATATCCCGTCAACCTTTGTATCCACTCGGTTGATAGTGCCGTTTTGGGTATGCTGCCAACCAGTTAGGTTGTTTACATCTGCACGCAGCGTTGCCACCTCCCCACGTAAATAAATAATTTCCTTTTCGTGGTCCACCACCCCCACCTCCGGTACCTAAAATATTTCATATGAAATAACCGGGCCACAGTAACCATCCTCTCACCCGGGCATAAAAACACCGCCTACGCCGGCGGATCCACTACCTCAAATTGTCCGGTTCCCGCGTTGTAAACGTGTTCCAGCGTCACTTCCGGGCCGCACTTAATCGCCTGTGTACCCTCCCGCAGGCGATTGTTTATGTTATCCAGAGTGTCAGCGCCACCGAAAGAGTCATTTAATTGCCTTATTACGCCGTCATCCGTATTGATAATTGCAAACCTCATCGTTGCCGCCTCCTAATAAAACTCAATAATTGTCGCTGAGTGTGTTCCGTATTGTCCGCTAGTGCCTATACCTAAACATGCATAAGATAATACGGTGGCGGTTAATGCTACTAATCTGCAATGTATAGAATAAGCAATCCAATTATCGCTATGGTAATATACGCCATAACCACTCCCGTGAAACAAGACTATGCACTTGGCTGGATTAACGGAGCTAATCGCCACATTGCCAGTTGCGGTAGTTGGGGTAAAAGTTACATTTTGCCACGATTTTATTGACGTGTTAAGCCATCCCATGACGGTATTATCTGCCCTGTCATCGGTAGACGTGCCAACCCCGCCGCCAAGATACGTTTTAACATCCTTAATCTTGGCATGTAGACTTCCATTTTCATCTGCTGAGTCAGTCCTAAGTCCCACCTGCCGACGCAGAAAAGATAGCATTGCCTCAAGCATGCCAAACACTACACATCACCCCGTTTCAGGTACTCGCCGCCCCAAGTATATGTCATGACGTCCCGGATCCCACCAACAGGGCCGTCAGCCGGTGGCAGGTAACGGTATACCTTTGACACCATTTCCCCATCGTACTCTACGGTGGTATGGCCGTTTTGACCATAGATACCGTGGACCAGTTCGCCTGATTCACCAGAAAACACCTTGAAGTGTAGTGCATTATTCGCTGTCCATGCTCCGCTGTCACCTGCCCTGTAGTATGCCGGGTAGTTGGCATCCTGAACAGCTTCGCCTATCCAATCAACTTTATTTACAGCATCGCCAGCCCTAACAGCGACAAGCCAGTACTGAGCATTGGCTGTCAGCCCTGTCAGGTCAATAGGGACTGACCAATAGGCTGCAGAATTTGGGATGAATTCTTTTGGCACAACGACCTGCTTGAGAATAGTATCAAATGTATAATCTCGAATTTGGACTATCAGATCTACGCCTTCGCCATCACGGTCCAACTCCATCTCTACACGACTGATTTCCGTTGTGCCGGTCAAAGTGAACCTGGCCGCATAGTTGTAGTTAGCTATGTTATTTTCATATGCCCCAGCCCCAGTTTTAGCATCAACCTGAGTTCCCTCGTAGACCAACGAGAACGACTGCAAGGAAAGTAACGCATTCATAACCTCTGCGCTGTACGGCGTGCCACCCTCAGTAGGCGTGCCATCCTTGAAAGCGTTTATCATCAGCTCACCACCCTTTGAAAAATGAATCTACACTCGATGGTCATGTCGTGGTCATCATCTTTTGAGAATGGTTGCACCAATCGATTAAGCAGCTCACCGCTGCCAGCCTGGTCAGTTGCTCTTGCGACAATCCCAAGGCATTGGTGATCCCCGTTTGCCTCGTGGCTAAAGAATACTGTCCTTAGCCTAGCGACCCCGCCGGTCCTAGTTTTTGTTGTGATGGATTTTCTGATTGTTTCTTCCATGTTAGTGATGGTATCTAAATCTTCAGCCGAGGTATTTGAAGCACCAATAACACAATGCATCGCTGCAGTTCCGGAAGGAACCTCACCTATTAGAAGGGCTGCCATATTGGCCAGACCTCCGTCTACAACTTTGTTGTTTTTCTTAATAAACTTTGAAATCTTACCAGTATGGATGTCGGTAAAATAAATCACCCATTCCGCCATTATTTCGGCTTTTTCGGCTATTTGCACGGTGCAATAACCCCCAATGCTTGTCCCGCCAATCTTACCACCCCGTTATTCTATCTGACTGCACTGAATAAACCCACAGTAAGCATCCGGATCACCGCAATAAAAAACCTTGCTTCTTTCAGCAAAGGAAACTTCGTCGAAAATGCCAACCTTTTCGTGACTCTGCGTAATCTTTTGAATTACACTCGTCTCATTCAACCGTTTTCTCTGCTGGGCACTGACAATAGCTTTTAGCTTATCAGGCAACCCAATGAGCCGCCCTCCATATTCCACCCGGTAGCTGTACTTCCCCGGGCTGTGAGGGGTTATTGTGACACTGTGAATTAGGTACTGGTTCACAATGCCGCGCTTTGGCAGGTTGATTGTTACCAATTGGCCAGGAAACCAACCGTCGGTTTCGGTCTTAAAATTCCCAGACACCTTCGGGTTTGCCTGCTCCCGAAGCTTCTCGTCGCCTGCGGCCTCAGCTGCCTCATCTGTTACTAGCGTTTCGTCAGTTATTACTTCCTCGTATATCCCGTCACTGCCCTGGATTGCGGCAATTGCCTGTTGGCTGGGCAGGTCCTCAACTACAGCAATAATTTTTATCTCAAAGCGGTAAAAGAAATCCAACGTAGCACCGTTTACAGGGGTTGACGTACTTGCCGCACATCTTAAATATTTATCGCTGTCCCCGTGGTTAACAAGATATTCCTTTTCGGTTTCCTTATCCTTGTTTTCAATGCCAATTCTGTCATCCGGTACAGGAGTTCCACCTATGTCCAGGCTTAATTCGTGTGGCACGTGCGGCAATATAAAAATGCGCTTTTTCCCGTCTGCTACTTCCGAATACCAGTTGCTTTTATCCGAAAGTGTTCTCCCACCGTGTACATATATCCGGTTTTTTAAACGCTGCGTGTCAGGCGAAAACGTAAAGTCATAGAATTGAGCTCCTTCTTCTATGACCATTGGCGCTGGTTCCTCGAAGCTGCTAAAAAAGTGGACCACCTTGTAATAATCCACGTACCATTCCCAGCCAATGTACTTGCAGAGCTCTTTCATGCAATCTGAAGGGTGCATGTAAGGGAAAGGCATTTCTTCAATAACAGGGGCACCAGTCTTTATTCCAGTTACCGAAAAACCAGGGCAGTATTTAGTGATGATGTCTATGGCAATGGCGTCGGCAGCCATGTTTTTATAAGTTTCAACCACCAGCTTCTGATTCATCTGAAATGTGTAATCCCTGCAGTTGACCTTCCAGATGTTCACTCCGCGTGGTGTAACCTTATCTAGGACCGGTTTATCAATTATACCGCCGAACCGCCTGTAACCATCTTCAATGATAATTTCAGACATGTTAGCAGGCATATCGCCTTTAAGTTGAAAAAAACAAACATCTTCTGCATCGGTAAGCAGGGGCTGAATTTTTAGGGTGTTGGTTATGAGTTCACTATTCCTGTCAACCCCCGCAATGAGCAACTGTCTGGCCATTTATATCCCCCGCCTTGCCATATCCCGGTCGAGCAAATCCTTAAACCCCTCGTAAAGTTCTTCGGCACTATTGCCGTAAAGGTTTACTTCATCAATCCACACACCGTTGGTTGTGGAGTTGTTCGTCACCCCCGCCATGGCTGGAGCCAGGTTGGCCGGGTCCATGTTAAAGGCGATGGTGCCCATGATTTTTTGCAAATTGGGGATCCACGACTCAATCCCCTGGGTGAACATTTTCATGAAGTTAGGTGCCCATTTGTCAGCATGCCGGCCTGGGCCAAGCTTAGTGGGTGAGCTAAAGCCCAGGAAATCATGCGTCATGGTATTCAATTTCAATAACAATCCCTCAAATTGAGCCATCTTGGAGTTCATCCCATCAATCATATTTTGAATCAAGTTTTCGCCCCATTTGGTGGCGTTATTTACAAGTGAATCACCAATTTCATTAGCGTCTTTTTCAAGCTGAGCCAGTGTGTTAATCGTTTCATCTTTGATCTTCTTAGTTGTTTTTTCCCAATCCTGCCTATACTGTTCTAATTTGTCTGCTGCTTCTTTGCGTAATTGGGCGATCTTTTCTTGAGTTTCAATGTGCAGTTCCTGAAGCTCTGCAGTAGCCTGCTCTCGGGCCATCTGTGAGCGTTGCTGCCAAAGGGAAACGTACTGGTTGAGCTGGTCGCTAGTCATATTATTCAGGGCCTGGATTTGCGGCAGTGCCTTCGGTCCCATCCCCTGCAGTTCTTTTATCAGCCCCTGGTCTACGCCTTTGGCTGCGAGGTTATTGATGGCTTTCTGCCAGTCCTCAAAAGACGTCACCTGGTCCTGCAGATTGCCAAGGAGTTCTTCCCCGGACACCGCTTCCATCTCCGGAACCTCGTCGAACAGGCCGACCCAGTTCATTAATGCATCAGCCCGTTGCTGGAGCTCGCTTTCAAACTGCTCCGTCAGCCGGCGCTCCCCGTCGGCAAGTTCCTTTAAAATATCAGCTTTTCGCTTTGCATACTCATCATCGGCTTCTTTCATTCTTTCACCGTTACTGATAACGGTCTCAAGAAGTGACTTTGTTAACGATTCTTCTTTTTTTATAAGTTCCTCTTTAACCCGGAACACTTCCCGGTCGGCCTGCTTGCGTTCCTCAGTGCTTTCCTTATACCGGGCGGACACCCGCTGCCAGGCGGCTAGTTCCTCTTGGAGGGAAAGTTCCTGGTAATACTTACGGTCATCAATCCACTTCTTGGAGTCCTCGAAGCCCTGGCGGTTGATTTCCTCCTGCTTTTGCTTCAAGGCCAGGTTAATTTCCCGGATCTCTTCGGTGGTCTTGGCATGAGCATCCTTGATTTGCTGCAGGCGCTCTAACTCCTGCTGGGGACTGACAAGGCCCATCTCCGTCTCATAGGACAGCTTCTCCATGGCCTCGCGGAACTTGTCCACCTTTTCGGTGGTACCGTCAACCTTATCGCCAAGGCCCTCTACCTGGTCACCAACGGTGTCAACTGTATCGCCATAATCCTGTGTAGCTTTAGTGGCTTCCCGAGCGGCTTTCTTTTCAGCCGCCCGTTCGCTCCGCCAAGCGTCGCCGACCAGGGCTGGATTATCACCTGCTCTAATGCGCATTAGCTCTTTTTCTGCTTCCATTGCTCCTATGGCCGCATTTTTCATATCGCGCAACGATGCACTTACCTTTGGGATAAAGAAAAGTAGCTTTTCAAGAACTGACAATATAACTGCAACATCAGTCAGAAAGGCATATTTAATGGCTGATAATGTCTGAAGAATTTGATACCGGGCTGTATCGCTTGTTTTGTAAAGAGTAATAAGATATGCAATCAGGGCAGCCAATCCGATCATAAAGATAGTTAATGGGTTAACTGCCATTGCTAGGTTTAGCCCCAATTGAGAGTATTTTGCAGCATCAACAGCTCTTTTTAGCAACCTATAACCAGCTACAATCCTGGGGATGTAACCAATTATCATCAGCAGTGCACCGCCCCCAAGCAAGGCCGCAGTCGTAAAAACAGCAACCTTGGAAACGGTTTGTTGCGTGTCCTCGGAAAGCTGGTTAAACCCTTGCACTAATCCAGTGACCCTCTTTGCAAGGTCCTTTAATGCTGGCTCCAGGTTTGTGCCAATGGCAATAGCCATACCTTCCATGGCGGAGGATAACTCCGTCAGTGCCCCCTTAAGGTTGTCCAATTGGTCATCGGCAATACGCTTAGCAGTGCCCCCGGAGTTTTCCAGTTCCTTCGTGAAGTCCCTAATTTTCTGAGGACCGGCATCCATCAGGGCTAGCATACCTGATACAGCTTCTTGACCGAAAATGACAGAAAGCGCCGCGGTCTTTTGCGCATCACCCATGCCTGCGGTCTTTTTTGATAGTTGCTCTATGATGTCGGCCAGGGGCAACATCTTCCCAGCCTGGTCTATAACGCTAAGGCCCAGTGATTCCATCAAGTCTTTTGCTTCACCGGCTGGTGCTGCAAGCCTAACCAGCGCAGCTCTAAGCGTGGTGCCGGCCTGCTCACCCTGGATACCGGCGTTACCCAAAAGCCCGGCCGCGGCTGATACTTCTTCTAACGACAAGCCAGTTGCCTTGGCCACTGGGGCCACGTATTTCATTGTAAGGCCCAGCATCTCAAGGGTGGTGTTGCTGTTGGTAAAGGCCGCTGTTAAAACGTCAGCTATTCTCCCAGTGTCAGAGGCGACTATACCAAACCCAGACATGATGTTCGATACAATGTCGGCAGTTTTCCCTAACTCCAACTGGCCAGCTGCAGCTGCATCCAAAAGACCAGGCATGGCGTCTATTATTTCATTTGTCTTGTAGCCTGCCATGGCCAGAAACTGCATACCTTCAGCCGCTTGGCTTGCACTAAAGGCTGTGGTGGCACCGAGTTCCTTGGCGGTGTCAGTCATCTCCTTTAGATCACTGTCAGTAGCTCCGGACAGCGCCTTAACCCTGGACATGGAAGCTGTAAAGTCCATGGACTTTTTTGCGGCAAGTCCAAGACCAGCGGCCAGGGCAGTACCGGCAATCATTCCTTTTTGGCCCATTGATTGCATGGTTTCACCAAGGTTGTTAAGTGACCTGCTATATCTATCGCTGGCATCACGGGACAATTGCTGTATAATACCGCCAGATCGCCTAAGCCTAGCTTCTGCGTTTGCACAATCAGCATTAAATCTATTAAGCGACAGTCTAAACTCTGTCCAAATGGAACCAAGGGGTTCAGACACTCGATCACCACCAAAAGAAAAACCTGCCGTAATTTGGCAGGAATTATCTATAATTAGTTGCATAAAACATTTACGGAAAAATTAAATCAACGAGTTAACACTGACGACGTTTCTTATCAGTCTTAAGGCTGGACTAACTACTTCTTCAGCCTTACCGGCAGTACCCCACCCGGGGGCAATTCGCTGATCGGTTTCTCCCCGTTCATGATCCGGGACAAATACACCGCCCCAGCCACGTCCAGGCAGTAGGCTGTCATTCCCCCAAGCCCGGGTACCAACTCACTCGGCCGACACCGCCATGTTCTTGCTGTCAACATTAATTCCGAGAAGCCTTGCCCCTTCACGAAAGTTGTCGAGGCTATTCTGCTCCCCCATCGCCCAGCTTAAAATGGCCATCTTCTGTTCGAATGACAATGGACAGTGTTCTTGGAACTGTGCAAAAGTCGGCTCAATGAGGCAGGCCTCAGCGACCGCTTCCAGGACTTTAAAAAGCTGTTCCCATCCTTTGGATTCCGGCTCCTCGTTCTTTTCTTCGTACTTCCCCGAAAATAGATCACTTGCGGCCTTGGCCAATTGGTTCGGGACCATCCCGGCCTTCATGATAACCGGCATGACGTCTGGCTTTTTGCAACGCACGGTTATAGTCTTGTCTGGCCCCCAGTCGGGGATGGTCACCGGGATGCCATTAGCTCTTTCCTTTAATTGTTCAAGGGTAAAAAACTCCGACACATTAATTCCTCCTGTTACCCCGCCGATGCGGGTAAAGATTCCACAAACTCGTTATAATAGGGACCGTCTCCGCTGCTAGGCAATATCCTGGCTTTGATGGCCATGGTGCTGGGCGAAAATGCGCCCCCTTGGTGGGTTGAATCACCAGGCACAGCACGGCAGAAGGGGAATATATAACACAGGTAAGCATCACGCTGGCCACTCGGCGCAATGTTCTGGACGTATACTTTGAGCTGAAAGCGTTTTTTTGCTGGTTGCAAGCCCGGCGCGTTCCAGCCTACCGCCTCTTCGCCTTGCGTCCTCACTGATCCGGGCAGCATAGCATCCTGGGCCAAAAGGTCAAGCTTGGCGTTTGCAAAATCAAGGTCAACCCCCAGCAGTACGTCGTCCTCTTCCTCGTAGTCGGTGACACCGATATCTTGGATTTTTGTCACAAATTTTTCACCGGTTTCAATCAGCATTTTGATGCCAACTGTATGAGGCGTATCAATCCAGTGCGGCTCCCCAATGGGTGTACCGTTGTCCAGGTCAACAGAAAGAACTTCGGCCCCGCGTACACCGTACAGGAAGCCTGATTTTGTTTGTATCACGGGGCCTCACATCCTAACATTGGACTCCAATTAAATCACAAGCAATCAGCTGGTCAGATCAAGGGAGCAATTCAACAAACTCATCCTCATACGGCGGCGCGCCGGTGCTCGGGTTCTCCCGGGCCTTGATGGTTGCCCCGGGCGTGGCAAAGTTTTGGTCCTGGTGCTCGGAGTCACCAGGCGTGGCCTTACAATAACCAAAGGTGCGCTTCAGGTACCCGTCAAGCTCGCCTTGGGCGTTCAGGTTCTGGATGTAAAGTTCCATCATAAACCTGGGCCGACCGGCAGCCTGCTCAGAAATGGTCGGCGGGGTCCAGCCGATAACCACAATGTCCGGCTCCACCCCGGTGGTTTTCAGGGTGCCGCCAAACATTAGTTGCTGCGCCTGGTAGTTAGCCCTGGCGTCGCTGTAGTCCAGGTCAACTCCAGTGACGATATCGTCATCCTCACGCTCAACAAGTAGAATATCACCACCACGGTGTTCCACCTTTTCCCCTTCTTTGATTTGCACGCTAATGCCTATGGTCGTGGGGGTATCAACAGTTACAGTGGTCGGCGTGGCCGGGGTGGAGCCATCAGCGTTAAGCTCCGTAAGCACTGCTTTTTTACAACCGTAAAGATATCCTTTTTTAGTCTGAGTGGTTGCCAACTGGCATCCCTCCTATTCATTAATAACAGTCGCCCGAAAATTAATTAGGCGCCCGATTAGTCCTAACTGTATGTCTTCAAAATCCGTGCCCCCCGGTACCCACCGGAGTTGGTGCTTGCCATTCAAGGAAACACCATTTAATGCTGTAATACATTCCTTTTCAAGCGCATCCAAGGGAATAAAGCTGTTCTTTTCGTTGTATAGCCGCACTTCCACCGCCGGGTGGGTGGCCCAGGGGATACGGAGGTCGCCGCGCTCACCGGCCATTTTTACCGTTGCGTAAGGCTTTTGGACGTTGGCCGGGGCCAGAAAGGCCTGATAAACCCGTCCACCGAGGCCAGCAACCTGGTCCTTAAGCTGATTAATAATAGCTGTTCGCAAGGCCGCTCACTCCCTCCAAAGGCGTTCATATGCCCGGTATATCTCTGGTATTGCTGCATCCATGGTCGGTTTAAGTATGGCGTACCTGCCATCCCGGGCAACTTCTAGCCATAGACCATATTGCACAGAATGAGTCAGGATAATGGCTACGTCATTTCCCTGCTTTATGGCCGTCCCGAACAATCCCTGTCTTGCATGTGCGGTACGGTCGATCCATGGGGCATCCTGTTTCGCCCGCCCTTCCAGTGTTCTGCCCCATACTTCCGCCGCCGCAAAGATAGCTGCTCCCCGCCTACCCCCCCACCTGTTCAGGTTTCGGATTACGTCAATTACGCCGCTCACGTTAACTCCTCCAAAACCACCTGTTTGGAAACTACCTCACCCAGGTACAGTACCGGGATAACCTGCTTTACCAGGAACTTGCCGCGCTCAGGCAGGGAAAAGCTATCCTCAACGCCGGTTCCATGCTGAATATCCGCGTTATGGGCGGCCAACAGTCCCCATTGAGAAAGCTGCTGTTGGCCACCCTCGCTAGTTGATTCAGTCCGCCTACGGTCCATAATAAAAAGGCGCATGGTCTGCGCTTCCAGATCGGACTCTTGCGGAACCCACCCGCCGGCACCGTCATCCACCTTTACAACCCGGTGTATTGTAACGGTGACCGGGTTCTTGGCGATTTCATCAAGTGTTATTTTCCGCCGCTCGTCCACGGTCATATCAGATCACCTCTGGCTTAGCAACGCCGAATAGCTGGCTCACCTGTGACGGTGCGGGACCGGCCAGTTCCCTGTAGGTCTGAGCCATGGTGAGCGCATAACTCAGGTTGTCTTTCAGTGTTTCAAAGTCATAACGTTCCTGCCCCGTGCTGCTGGACTTTATGCGTCCCAGTTCTCGCTGAAGCATCCCGGCTTTACGGGTCCATCCGGTGGCCGCTGCGGCATCCACATTGTGGGCAACCGCGAGCATTGCGTCTACCTGGGCGGCGGTAAAACGGGTGTCTGCGTCCGTGCCCCCGGAGGGGATCACCTCATCCAGCAGTTCCCGCAGTTCGGTGCGCAGTGCATCTGTTGGGGTCAATTAGACCACCCCCTTACGGCAGGGTTATCTCCTGCACATTTTCCGGAATAGCAGCATACACGCCGCGGCGGGACCGGCCAACGATAGTGTTTTCAATCAGACGGGACAGGTCAGCACCATCCGCATCCACGCGCAGGTCGTGCTTGATGAGCTCTTTAAAACCGCGTTTGGGCCGGATCAAGTAACAGGTTCCCGTTGCCACACCGACATAATTGTATGATTTCTTCGCCACAGTGATCTGCCAGCCATCATAGTAAATGATGGTCGGTATATTCAGAGCTTTATGGGTGCTTCCGCTGACCATGAGCGCTTCCAGGCCTGCCTCAATCCGGAACTTGTCAGCGCTGGAAGCCAACAACACAGAGGCCGGGCGCCTAGCAGTCGCGCAGGTCTGCAGGGCACTTTCCAACGTGGCCCTCATAGATAGAACAGGATGAGCGCCAACGTTATTGGGCAGCACCTGGTAGTCAACGTCTACCCAAATCGGTCCCGTCTGGTTGGGTGCGGCGAAGACAAACGACAGGATCGGGTTCAGGTGAATGTGGTTTAAAAGTGCGTTATGTGCTTCACCAAACGCCCGGTTAAACATTTCCATGTTAAAGGTCTGGTTGTACACTTTGAAGTCCTCGGTGTACTGGAATCCAGCTGCCCAGGTGACGATGCGGGCAATAGGCCCTTGCTCGGTGTCCAGGCTGCCGAATTTGACCTCTTCACCCTCAACATGCTCCAGGAACACCACAGTGCCGTACTGCGCCCACTTGGCCTCGAACTCCTTGGGGAAGTCCGCGTTCTCCATACGGTCATAAATCGGGGTGTACAGCAGGGGTACTTCCTCGCGGCCTAGTTCCACGTCCAACACGATTTTCTGCAGCAGTTCAGCCTGCAGGTCGCCGGTGGTGAGCATTTCACCAATGGGCCGGGACAGCTCGTATACGGCCATCTCGCCATTGACGATTTCCTTGGTCACCGCAAAATGCCGACCGCCGATGGTAAACGGGACAGCAACACTAAGGTTTCTGTTCGCCCGCTCGGCCTTTAGGGTCTCAATCGAAACGATTTTTGCCAATTTTTTATTCCTCCGGTTTAGTTATTTGCAGTTAACAATTAGACGTTTAGGATCCCCGCTGCCCGTAGCTTGGCCAGCAAACCGTTATAGTCGGCGACAAGGCCGGGGACGTCTGCAGCGGCGCTGTCGGCATGAGCCTCTGCCACCCGGTCTACACCCTGTGGGAACAGGATGAACCAGATCACATCGTTGGCATCCTTGGCCACAGTCACCCTGCCGGTCAGGCGGTTGTCCACTGGGTCGGTTGTAAAGATATTAGCAACGGGATCCCAGTACAGCAGGGAGCCTGTGGCGTAAGCTAGACCAGGGTTGGTCTGGTTGGACTCATACTCAGCTGGCGCGATATTCAGTGCTAACTCCGCCTGCTCACCGGGGTCTAAGGTTACGGACTCAAAAGCGCAGCCCAGAAAGTCGTCAATCAGGTAGAACTCGTCACTGTTGACTACCGCAGGGCCTAGCACGGTAACTTTGACGCTTTGGCCGTCACTAACAGGGTTACGGTCGTTGTGAGTCACAGTCGAAGGAGTGGGTTGTCCGGGAAATGCCATTTATATTACCTCCAAAATTCGTATTTGCTTAGAGCGCTACACTTTTCTTACGCAATGCTTTGGGTGCGTCACTGTCAGTCCGGTTGTTAATCTTGCTGCCAACCGGTACCGGGTCGGTGTGGATCCGGCTGATCTCTCCTTTGACCGCTTCGTCGGCCAAGAATGTGTCGATTTCGCTGGCGATTTGCTCCTTGGTCATGTCGGGCTGTACTTTGACCGAGGACTTAAACAGCTTGCCCAGCATGGTCTTGTCGTCGCCCAGGGCGGTGCGCACGGCATCAGACTTGACCTTATCGGTAAGCATCTCACCGACAACCCTGGTCTGCTCGATGACGGCCATCTCGCCGGCCGCCTTGACCAGTTCCTTGACTTTGGCCACTGCCTTGTCAGGCTCTACGCCCAGTTCTTTCATGATGTCGCCCAAAAGGGCCATCTCCCCGGTGACTTTCTTTAACCACTCGGCGTCGATTTCGCCGGCAATTTGCTGTGCTTGCCAACCCATTTCACCTACTACCTGCCCGAGAGTAACGTCCCCGGACTTGATCATTGCTCTGATTTTTGCCAGGTATTCTTTCCAGTCCACTGACTGACTACCTCCATAATAGATTTCACCTGTTGGCTCATAAGTGGTCTTTTTGACCACCTCAGCCTTTTCCCCAAGCTGCAGCTTGCCATCTATGACGGCATAGCCGAACTTATACAGCTTACTGGCCTTGTTCGGGCCAGTGTATTCAACAATAACCGCATCATCAAAGACCTTTTCGATGTATATCCACTGATTGTCGCCGTCTGTGATTCCCATGACTTGGCGGGCGACTTCTCTGAGTTCGTTGTGCAACTCTTCATGGCTGCCGTCCAGCTCTCCGCCGATTACGTCAATTTCCCCCAGGGCCACTATCTTGGTGGGCATACCCATCCTGTTTAGCGGCGTCCAGTCGATGCTCAGGGCCTGGTAGTCTACCACGTTGGTCTCCCCGGCCGCCTTTTGTATCTTGGGATAACCGAATATGCTGACCTGACGGATTACCTTGGCCTTAACCCAACGTTTTAAATCGTCGGCTGACTTATCAACAACGCCCCGGAAATAGGCCACGCCTTTACTCAGTACCTTGCCGGTACTATCCTTGTTCTCCCTTTGCGGGTCGAACTTGGCACCCACCCAGTGGGTTACCGGCGTTGGGAACTCGGTATCAACGTTCTCCGGCTTCTGGTGGCCCAAGAACCCGGGCAGGCCTTGGCCCATAACTTCCCCGACAATACTCTGCAGGGCTTTAGCCCTGTAATTCCACCCGCGCCTTGACCGGCCAACCGGTACCTCAACCACAACCTCCAGGGGTGCATCATCTCCGGCCTTGATTGCGTCCAGATCCGCCCATGTTGCCAGCGGTATGTCGCTGACACTCATCTCCCCGTTAATACTGGCCATCAGTGAGGCGGTTTCACCTGTAGGCCTGGGCATTTCCCCTACCGGGAGCCTTAGCCATTTTCCTTTACTGATGTTCGCTCACCCCCTTGTAGCTGCTTTGCTCGTTCGCGATATAAACTAAATGTGTAATCACACGGGAACCACCCCTTTCAAAGCAATAGAATAACCGCCCCAAAAGAGGCGGTTGTATACATGCATAATACTATTTACACCCACAAAGCTGGCATTCTACCCCGCGCAACAACCGGCAAGCCCTCTAACATCCCCGACCACTCGTAATATATGACATCGGTGCCCTCCGGCAACGTATAATCATACTGATAAGCCCCTGGTCCCGTCCGATGCTCGGGACCGATTGCAATAGCCTCCCCGATCTGACGCCGGTATGCGTTGTAAACCTTTAGGGTTATGTCCGTGGGGTCCGCTACAATCCCGGCGAAGGTCCGGAATTCTGCTTTAAGCCTTACGGTATCTCCGATTAGGGGCATCATTCCACCTCCAGTTTCACTTCCCGTTGTTGGACGCTGAGCAGGGTTTGGCGTTCTTGAACGCTCAGCATTACCGGGCGCTCCTGGTATGACACGTATGCGTTCACCTGGGGCAGCACCATATTGCTGATCACCGGGTTCACGAATGCAACTGGCCGCCGGGTTACCCTGGCGAAGGCCCTACCGGCGGTTGATGCCAGCGGGGAAATGTGCGACGCCGGTACCCGCGTGCCCCTGCCTGCGCGGGTGGCCAGCGATGCTATGCCGGGTAGGTGGCTTGCCGGTGTCCTGGTGCCTTTGCCTGCCCGGGTGGTAATTGACACTGCCGGGGTAATGTGGGCTACTTGTAGCCGGTTGCCTTTTCCGGCCCGGGTTGCTTCGGCTGTGATGGTTGCTATTTCGCTGGTTGGGGTTCGGGTGCCGCTGGCGGACCTGGTTACCCGGGATATTGCCGGGTTTATGTAGGCCGCTGGGGTTCTGGTACCTATGGCTTTGCGGGTTGTAACAGTGATTATTGGTTTTGTGGATGATACTATAATTCGTTCTCCTATTTGGGGTGTCCATTCACGTCCTGCCTGGTAATTTTGAAGAACTTCTTCTGGTGTCAAGGCCCGATTATAAATATAAGCATTGCTTAATATTTGCGTTCTACCTAACGTGTTTATTCCTATGCCAAGGAAATTGGCTGTAGATTCGTCTATCAGATAATTACTTAATCCTGATAATGTGGTAGTATTGAATGACACGCCGTTCCTATACATCGTAGCAGTGCCGGTATAACTATCATAAGTATATGTAGCTTGATACCAGTTGCCATCATAAGGGATAAACGTTGTCAATCCAGCTTTCCTAATACCATCAATATAAACGTCGCCGCGAATTGAACCACTATTATAAGCATCATAAAAATACCACGATGGATTTCTTGATAACAAAAATGTATCACGCTTTAAATCATATATACTGGTTCTTTTCATCCATATTGAAAGTGTAATCGCTTCCCTAATATTAAACGAAGGAGAATAATTAAGATAAATTACATCATTTACCCCATCAGATGCTATTCCTTCGTTCTCCCAACCACTGCCGGCAACGTAACCAAAATTAGATAGTCTTGCGTCATTACCGTGCCCCGACAGGTCTTTCCACGTGGTCGTAGGCGGTGAGTTCTTTCCGCACGCACCATGCAGGTACAGAACTAAACTATCGTCAATTACGGGCATTATCATAGCTCTTCCTCAACTAGCCATTCAGTCGAATTAAGCAGCGCATTAAACTCAGCAGAAGGTGCTTTATATACCGTTACATTCGGGTTTGCCTTCAAATTACGCACAAGTATTCCCGCATATTCAGCATGCACCATGGCTTTCGTGCCGTCTACGGATTTTCGCCAGTCTGAGCAGTCAAAACCAGCACCTTCCCAAAACTCCACTGTTGCAATGCAAAATTCCATCTACGCCACCACCTGCGGAACCTGTACCTGGTGCTTGATCGTAATCTCATCTTCCTCAGCCATAATCGTAAACGCCACAAACGGTTCCTCGCTGAGCACCTCGCCACCGGCCTCCACCTTAAACAGCGCACTCCCGGCAATAGTCTGCGGCACCGGTATATCAGCATCGGAGCCCTTCACGGTTACGGTCAACTCCAGCGTTTGCGCCCCGGCCTGGTGGGTCCATGCTACCCGATCATCGGTCACCGGCAGCCGCACAATTGCCGCGCCCTGGTCGTTGCGTAGTTCGATGTAGGCCCAGGTGGCCTGGATATAGTCGCGCAGGTCCTGGTAACCTGTGGTTTTGATTTCGGACATGTAATTACCTCCTTCAATGCAATAAGAAAAGCACCCCTCTTGTTGGGTGCTTACTGAGCTTTGGCCAGTGGCGTTACTTCCGCCTGGAACTGCTCTGTGAGTTTTTGCACCAGCCTATGCTGGGCTATTATATCTGCAGGTTTCGTATTCCCAGGGTTCATCAACCGGTACCGCTCACGCTCCCGGGCCAGCTTATCTCGCAGTTTAATCCCCTTGGGAGTTATCTTGCATATCGGGTACTCCTTGTCGCACTCGGGACATTTAAAAAACTGATACCCTTTCTTTTCCCGGGGGCGGGGTACAAATTTATGTTCACAGCCATCACACCTAACTTTTTGCATCCGGCACCTCCTTTTCCCCGGTAACCGTCAGCGCTAAATCAATCCGGGGCGGTCGTCCGTATTCCTCCAATACCTGACACCTGTCCACTCGTACTTCCACCGGCAATATCTCCAGCGCCTTGTAAATCGCCGCCACATAATTACCGTCGGCCATAGTTACGTGCTTCGGTTTTTCTTCAGCTGGCTTTACTGGCGGGACCATGCCCTTGGGAAGTTGCCCTGGCAACAAGGTCATTTTACTTCTTGCCACCTTTCAACGGCTTCAAGCCGGCTTTTTTAGCAGTCTTAAGCAAGGCATCTTTTTCCAATTGGCTCTTGCTTTTTTTCTTTTTATACGGGTTACTCAAAGGAAGGATGATTCCCTCACCTATTCCCATTGATTATCACCTCCATGGAAAAATTTCGACGAGGTGGTCAAGCTATCCTTTTGTTTTGATAGATATCCTGGTACCAATTTTCTAAGTCAGGTTGGCTCATGGGGTCAGCTTTCCAGGTAACTAAGCGGTCAACAAACTCATTGGGATCCTCGTATACAGGCACCAGGGCACATAAACAATTTGGGTGCGCTGGATATATAGGTTCTCTTCCGCTCTCAAATAAATCTACCGCGGCTAAAACGTCGCATATATCCGGAACTGGGTGAGTGTTTGACAGAATCCATTTGACTCCCTTGTACCCTGGGTTAGCCTTACCTGAAACAATAACCCCCTCGCCATAAGCCCCCGTCATTTCCGTCCTGGCTAAGCGTAAGGCCTCGTAAGAGATGTTGCCCGGCACTCGCCCATTCATACGCTCCATCATATTCGGGTAGTCCCGGGCAAAGGTCCGGGCGTCAGTCTTAACGTACCTCTCCAGGACCCTAGCCGTGGTCACGGCGTCCTGTCCGGTTGCCACGCCTGACTGAATGATATCACGCATAGTGCTGCCGAAGTTCTGAGCTGTATTCCAGATACGGTCAGACAGATAAAGCCCCTTTCGTGTCCTTGCCCATATAGCTTCGATGGCCGCATGGTTTACCGCGACAAACACTTCGCGCACCCGCTCAGACGACAAACCCACGTTAGCGCCCACCACGGCATTCAGAGTTATCTCCCTGGCCGGCGCAACAGATATCTTAACAGCCTGCTCAATATGGCTTTCCAAAGCCCCCTTAAGCTGGTCATTGAAAGCGCGCCACTCCTGACGAAGGATTGTCTCCATGGCCTCCAGTTGGCGCTGGCGCAGTGGGTGCATGCTGCCATAGGCCCGCAGTTCACGCGAAATGTTCTGTGCCGCTCGCAAATACAGGCGCCGGATCTCTGGGTCCTGCTTCAAGCGCAGGTCGATGTATCCTTTCCGGGCTTCCAGCGCCCACTTGGCGTACTCACCGGATGCCTCACGCATCTCCTGGATTATGCGCCGGGCGTTTTCCATGGCGTAGGACAATTACGCTGCCCCCTCGTTGCCCAGAAGCTCGTCGATGGCCTTGCCTTCATCCTTCAGACCCT
The DNA here is from genome assembly GCA_016841675.1 of Desulfotomaculum sp. Taxonomy (GTDB): domain Bacteria; phylum Bacillota; class Desulfotomaculia; order Desulfotomaculales; family Desulfallaceae; genus BRH-c8a. The sequence continues at coordinate 59,825 of JAENYQ010000001.1, read as the reverse complement.
CGCCATCCTCCAAACGCCGGCGCATAATCAGCGTCCGGATAATCCGCTCACGTTCCCCGGGGGTTTCTGGGTCGTCACTGATCCAGTTCATCATGGTTGGCACGTACTGCTGTAAGAACTCAACGGCCGATTCCAGACCCATAAGTCCATCCTGCACAGCCTGGGACAGGGCCTTAACCACGCGCTCCAGGGTTTCGGCCAGGGCCTTCTTGTCCTTCTCGGTGATTTCATCCCAGTCAACTACAGTGTCATATGTGTCCACCGAGTAGCCGCCCGACTGTTCCCACATAGATAACAGCATCCGTCCCAGGAGTTGGTACTGCTCCTCAAATTGGCCGCGCTTACGCTGGATTTTCCGGATTAGCGGCGTCATCTGCTCCTGCACAGAGGCATTAGAGCTCTTAACGTGGGTACCAAAGGCGAACTCAGGCGTCTGAGATACATCCACAATGCAGTAGAACAGGAACTTCAGCAGGGTTTCAGCCGCCCCGGTAGGTGACTTCACCTCAATAAATCCTGCTTCCTCATCGTCTTTAAGGATGAGGATTTCCCTGCCCTCCAGGCTGATGCTTGGCTTTTCACCTGGCTTCAGCTTATCCAGGTCCACCCCGAAGTTATAAAGCAGGAATGACTTTACGTCCTTCACCTTCAGCTTCATCTTGGGCGTAGAGTGTAGTTTGCTTCCCTGCATGGCGTGCAGCATCACGTCATGGTAGGCTTTCATGAACGGCTCAATTGGCTCCAGGTCAGAGCTACCGTACAGCTCATCCTCCTCGGCCTCGTTCTTAAAATGCACCACCGGTATAAAGCCCCAGTGGTTGGGGTGTTCCTCTTTTTTATCCACATTTGGCGGAACGTCACCTTCGCGCTTTATCTCGGTCATGTCGGCGGCAATCCGCTCGGTGACCACGTACTCCTTGCGCTTTTCCGGTCCCCACCTGACTTTAACTTCACGTACATAAGCCAGGATATCACCGGTTACCGGGTCAGTTTCAATGTCCTTTATCTGACCGGCGGGGATCACTCGCAGGTCAATACGCGGGCCGGTCTGTTTGTAGAGTTTACTTTGCCCCTCATCGACGCGAACCAAGCGGAAAAAATGGTCACCGTCCCTCAGACAGTTGCGCGTTGCTGCCAAAAACCGGCCGGTCCAGCGGCCAAAGTGGTCATCTAGTACCGCCTGGGCGTCCTCGTCCTCACTACGGAGCGTCGGCGTACCCATAAAACCTACACAGGTGTCAATGACGGGTCGGGCAAAAGCCGCGCCCAACTTGTAGTCATCATGAATATTCTTATACAACTGTTTGGTGAGCTCGTAGTTAACCTTTTGGCTTTTGAGTGCATAGGGGGCGGCAGATGAGCCAAAGGAAAAGCTGGCCACGGGGGCCAAGAGCTTACTGATTTCACCAATTGCTTTTTTAAGCCACTTTGTTTTAGCCATCTTTCTTCTCTCCGTCCCTGACCGTGAGTAGGGCTTTGGATATTTGATTGATGGTGCGCTCAAGGCTTTCGTTAAGCTCTCTGGTTAGTGCCTCCCGGGCTTTTGCCGACTCTACCAGCTCAACAGCATTGTGTGCCCTGGTTTGAAAGTCGTCAAAGACCACGTGAAGCATCTCGTGAACAAAGTCATCTTCTTTGGCCTTGTCTTCTAGCAGAGCTATGTCCGCTTCTTTATGAACTCGGTCGTGATTACAATACCCTACATACCCATCCTTGTTCATCTCATGGTGCATCTTTTCCCTGCTGATAACCTCAGTGGTTATTTCCCAGTCCTGAATACGCAGCACCTTGGCCCAGTAATCATGTGCCTCTTTCAAGGGACCAGCACAGCGCAATGCGTAAGCCTCAATGGATTCGTTATCTTCACGCTTGGGTAGAAAATCAGCCATAGATCCTCAGTCCTCCTAGCTTGGCCAGGTCTTTGGCACTTGCTTCGCCCCGGTTCGGGTCGGCAAAGGCCAGGGCAACAGCGTCCGCCCGGTCAGGGCTGCGCTTAATCCGCTTCTTCATTTCGTCCTTACTCTCCACCCGGATCTGGCCCCGGCTGGTGTACTTATACTTTATCCCGGACAGGTCACCCAGGAGTTCGTCATCCCGGGGCAGTGATATCGGTGTGGGGTTACTCTTTGGGTTGGGGTCCAAGAGCTCCCGCAGGTTCCACCACAGCTCTGAACGCAGGTCGGCAAACTTCTCTGTATCCGTTGCGGCCTCAGCCACATTGATGCCAACCACCGGGTAATTCAGCTCATTGAGCCGGTCAACTACCCCAGCGCCCTGGCCGATAACGTCAACCAGGATATACTCGGCGCTATGCTCCTTTTGCTCCGCCGCAGCAAGGCCGGCCGTTTCCATGGTGTCCTTCTTAGAGTACACCTTCAGCGGCAGTACCTTCATGCCCTTGCGGGGTACAATGACCGTCTTATCGCTACCAAACCGGGCTACGTCGTTACCTATCCTGACCGGTTTGCCTTCCGGGACATCGCGCTCCATGGCCGCTTCTATCCAGGCCAGCGGAATAAGGGTGTCGTCTGCCTCGGTCGGGAACTGTCCCTTTACCCGGGCATGGTAGGCCGGTGACTCAGGACCCCAGCGTAGGTACTTATCTGCTACCCAGGCCGGAGTGATTAGCTTCGGGTTTGGCAGTGGCCCGGTCATTTTAGCTTCCCAGGTGCCGTTGGCTATATCGTCTTCAGTTATACCAAACTTCGTAAAGTTAGGAGTATCGAATGCTGATATAGCAATGGTGTACCAACCCGGGCCGCGAAAAGCGTTGTAAAACGTCCCTGATAGCGCCGTGGGGTTACCCAAAAGGAGAAGGCGCGCATGTTCTGATGTCAGCACGCCCTCAATGGCCTCAAAGATGTCCTCCGGTACCCCGGCGGCCTCGTCTACCACCACCAGGATGTACTTTTCATGGTAGCCCTGGAACCGGTCGGGGTCGTTGGTGGATAGCCCCATGGCATACCATTCGTCTTGGATAATCTGTATTTCCGGGCTTTTGGGTAAGATATGGCCACCCAAGGGCACCTTCGACCGCTTATAGCTGGCCCTGACTTCTTTCCAGACAAGCTTCTCCACCTGGCGCCAAGTCGGTGCAGTCGATAATACAATGCTTCGGGGGAAGTTATACAAAAACCACAGGATCACTTGTCCTGCGGTGAATGATTTGCCTATGCCGTGGCAGCTGCGTACTGCTGTCCTCGGGTTATCACGGACGCTGTTCAGTATTTCCCGCTGTTTTTCCCAGGGGATAGCACCCAGGACTTTCTTTACCCACCAGACCGGCTGCGTTTTGCCTTTACGTCGAAGCTTTTTCTTTCGCTCCGGGCTAATGTTCTTCAGCGTCATCGTCGTCACCATCGGCAGTCAGGTCCGCCCATCCATCACCATTGCCAGGACCGGAAGTGGATTCGATTTTCTTAATTTCAGACCGCAACTTATCCAGCTTTAACCGGTGCTCTTCGACCACTACACCCTTCAGCTCATACCTTTCAACCAGGTCTTCATATCGTGAAATAAGGCCATCTAATGTCTTCATAGCCGTGCTTTGTGCTTTTAAGAAACTTGCTTGCTTATCCCACGCAAACTGCAGCTCATATTCTTTTTCCCAGCCATCACTGTTTGGGCCACTCATTTCCTTCTCACGCTTCAAGTGCTCGGTTATGTCGTCGCGGTCCCGCACAAACATAATCTTCTGGGCCCGGGCAATGGCCAGGTACTGTATCGTAATATTTTCCCAAAGGATGTCCAAGGGACTCTTCTCCATAATCTCTCCCACCAGTGCTCTGGTCTCCTCATCGTCCGGAAATATCTTGGCGAAGAAGCCATGCTTCAGCGCGTTTTGGCGTCCCGGGCTGCCGATGCTATTTCCGCCGTGAAACTTACACTTGTCTTTCCCAGGTACGGCTTTATTCTTGCAGCGCTCACCGGATTGCTTAGACTTTGCGGTGCACTGGCCCTCTATTGCATCAGCATGGCGCCGGCAGAACTCACTGCCGGGCATTGCCTTATTTCGGCAACGCTGGCCGCTTTTGTGGCCGATGGCTGCGCACTGGCCAGGGAATGGTTCAGGCTCCTGGTTCAGTTCGCTTGGTTCGGTTCGGTTCGCTTTCAATTCGCTTTTTTGGTTCGGTTCGGCTTTGGTTCGGTTTTCACTCCGCCAGCGTTTTATGGTACCTTCTGGGATTCCAAACTTCTCCGCCGCTTCCCGAATGGTGGTGGCCTCGGCCAGCGCCAGCACTTCCTGCTTTTGTTCTGTTGTCCATTTGGCCAATGATCACCACCTTCTCTCGGGATGCTAGTGCAAAAAGAAAAGAGCCCGGGGGCTCAACTTTTTTCAGATAATCTAATCCTTTATTAAAAAGAAAAAGCCTGTTGCGGGCTTTTATGTTATCTTCCCTAGTACATAACCAACAATTAAACTTAACAATATCTTAAATAACTCCCATACTTTTGTTCTTATGTCCCTATCTTTTTGAGCTTTAATTAATGACTTTTGCCCCTCGGCAAAGCTTTCTACAACACTTATTAAATCATCTTGTTTAATAATAAGTTTATCTCTAAAAGAATCTGGGAAGGTACTCCATGTGCTTCCGAAATATTGGATAAGGAAATCAACTTGACTCTTTATCATTGACTGGGCTATTTCATAAATACTATCCCATTCTTTTTCAGTCAAATTTAATGGTTTAACTTTTTCTAATTCAGTTAAAATATCACTTCTTAGACATTCAAACCAATCTTCTGAATATTTTTCAAGACCAGGGCCTTGACCAAACATGCCGCGTTTAATTAAATCACTCTCAGTAGGTCTAATACATCTTCCTACTCTTTCATGAGATAACAGTAACCTTTTTCGAAATATCTGTTCTGCATCACCCATTTATTTCCTCCAATAAGTTTCGCGCCCTGGTTAAAATTGGGCGCGAAAATCAATTTTATTTTACTCACCCCTGGAGCCTTTGTCAACAACAAAGATAAGGGTTCCTATAAAACTTTGGTGGTTTACTCCGCTTTTTCCCTGACTTACTGCCGCTCGAGTATTTTCCCCCAAAGCCAAAGAACCCCACACGCACGTCCTCCATATACGCTAACCTCGCGGCCCTGGCTAACTGCTCTGGCGTGTCCTCGCGTTCCGGTGGCCACCATTCGCCTTCACAGTGCGGGCATTTCCACCACTCATCTTGTTTTTCCATATAGGTACCACAGTTAGGGCACCGCAAGATTTTGATTTTACCGTTTTCCCTGGATGAGAAATATGTGCAATCACGGCCGGCAAAGGTATCTACCATGCCCATAAGTTGACAGCGCCCAGCCAAGGCTCCCGTCAACCCTACAAAGTTATCGCACACCCCACAATGTTTTGCCACTTCAACCACCCCCAACTGTGGATTTTAATTTACTCTTTTTTCCCCAACCGTTTACGCATTCCCGCCGGCAGGTTGCGCCTGGCCCGGGGCATGATGCTTTTGCCAATGGCCATGTCGGCAGGCGGCAACTCCGGAGCAAGTGCAGCCATTTGCAACTCCCGCCGTTGGGCTTTCACTGCCCGATTCATATCAATCCATGACCAAAACTCCCGCCAAAAATTCAATGAACTAAGCTCCTTTCAGTCTGTCTTTAGAGGTTACCTTTGTTCGCAGGTAGCCTTTCTGCAGCATTTTGTCCCTGTGCGCTTTTCCGACCGCCTCGGCAGCTTGTACCCCGAAAATCTTCATCATAGCCCCTTCCACCTCGACTATGGCTTGCTTAATGTTGGACACACACTTCCCGTAGAGGGAAAAATACTCTACTTTTTCGTGTTCGGAGAAGTCACGATCTGCTATCTTATTAGTTACCAGACAACAAAGCTTTTCTGCCACTGGCGCCGCTTCTTCCAGCTCCCGGGCCAGGCTATAATGCACCGCCTGGTGGTTATTGACGATGCCGTTCAGCACTGGCGGGTTGACGCGCCGACCTATGGGGTCGGCTTCGCTTTGCTGCCACCTGATTAGGTTCGGGTCGTTGTAGAGTTTAGCCATTTCCCAGACCAGTTCCGGCGGTGCCGACTGCTGACCCGCCTCGATGCGGTATAATGAGCGCTTATCAATGTGCAATGCTTGAGCGACATCTTCTGCCGAAAGCTTACATGCTTTCCGGCTTGTTTTGAACGGTAATAGCATTCGGAATCACGCCCCCTTCTCCACCGGCAGGGCCAGAGCCTGGATCCTGACCTCCGCCCGCTGGTCCGCCGCGGTGGGCACCTCGTACACTAACACATGGCCATCTTTGATTTGCCGGTCGTCAATGTAAGCTATACCGTTTAACCCGTCACAGATTGACTTAGCGTAATTGTCCCAGTCCCCGGACCGCTGGCAGATGTAAACATCTATCTCCACGGCCACCGGTCCCTCGATGGGCTCTTTTATAACGGCCCTGGCCCGATAACCTATCTCCGTTTTGTATGCCAGGTACACCTGTGCCCTTCGGCTAACATACTTCCCCCGCTTGGTCATCCTGGCAGCCGGTACCGGGCGGCCCGGGAATATTAGCTTGTACACGGTATCCCCTCCCGGTTTTGCTCGCAATGGTTGTCACCTCCCACCAACTGCAGCCCTTTATCAGTTGCCCAGTAGTCCAGGTTGGCCTGGGCCTCCTCCTTAGAGTTGACCATAGGCATATATGGTGACTTCACCCGGTGCAGGCCTCCAGACGGTGAGCGTCGAAAGCTGCCATATTCATCACCCAGACCGGCGGAAACGAATATTTCTTGGCCTTTTTCGTCCAGGTAGGAGCGGGGAGCTAGTTCTTCAGGTTCTCGCTGTTCCAACTTTTCGTTATCAAGGATGATTAAAGGAACATCTTCACACAAAACCATGCCTTCACTGACGGTAATGCTGTTGATTGTGCAAAGCCGTTTGCCCTTATCACTGGGATCTCTGTAATTTACGGTGTAAAATCCGTTATCCTTAGGCCCACTCACACCAGTAACCACCCCACCGGTATTGTAATGGGTCTTAATAACACGTCCCATAAGCGCATGAACCGGATCAGACTTAGGAGCCTGGACGACCGCCTCCGCACAGCTACTGCATAGGTCCGGCTCCACCCAGTAACAGCCGCCCTCGCATGCATTGTCATCGGTGCAGCCGCAAACGCGACAGATGCCGGCGGCAAACGCGGCAAACTCTGTTAGCGGCACCTCTTCAATTTTCGGCTCCAGCTCTCCCTTGAAGAACCACTCCACTGCCGGCCTATCCATCCCCAGGGCCATGGCCGGCCACTCTAACACAATCTGGATCAGCTGCTCGGTAGTAAGCTCATCCAGGAGCTTGTGCAACTGCGGCCATTCGTCGCCCAGCAAGTCTCCTTCCTCAAATTCTTCCAGTTTGCGGCCAACGATTCCCTCGAGGTATTCAATGACACCTTCGACGCCGTAACTGTAACCCTCACAGCATTCGAGGATGACGCTAGCAATGTAAATAAGCTTTCCCCGGGTAATCATCACCAGGTCACTGCCATGGCCGTCAACCGCTCCAGTTTTGCCAGCGACCAGTTGCGTGAGTTCCTCCCGCCCCTGCTTATCTTTGAGCTCCTTACCCTCTTCCAAGACCTGGATAAATTCTTTGTGGCAATTCTCGAATTCCTTGACGTTCAAGCATACACCCTGGATGTCTTCACGGTTACGGTGTCGGCCATGCCGGAGGTGTTCGCAGTTTTTCTCCTGGCAGGATTCGGAAAGACCCTGGGGCCAGTTGATATACTTGAAGGTGCCGTAATCCAAATCGTTAATTATAATTGCATCCGGGTACTTTTCACGCAGCGGCCCTTCTGTATCCTCCAAGGCATCCCGTTCTGCCTGACTCTGTTTGCCGGTCCAGCATTCTGTATCTAGGCAACGCAACTCTTCTCTTTCGCTATACGGTTCCTTGACCGTGGCTTTCTTTTTACATGCCTGGCACTCCGATGTGTCAAACTTGGGCGAGCCCCATCCGTCACCAGATAGTGAGTGTGACTTGTTCCACATTCGAGTGGCCACGGACTTGGCCACTTCTTTCACCGACATCCCATTATCAGCTGCCTGTTTGGCCACCTGCTCCATGATTTCCGGCCCCATCTTCTTGGCGGCAAGCAGTTCCTTGGCATGGCCGGCGCCGATTATTCCACGTGAAATATTCTCTTGAATGCTATCCGGTAGATCAAGCAACCGCAATCGGTTAGCAATATGCCCCTGGCTGCACCCCAACTTATCGGCTAGGGCCTCCTGGGTATACCCGCCCTCATCCAGCAGGGCCTTCATCCCATAGGCCTCCTCGATGGCGTTCACATCCCGGCGCTGCAGGTTCTCGATGATCATGACTTCCAGTTCCTGCTCCGGGGTCAGTTCCCGGACTACTGCCGGCAGTTCCGTCAGGCCAGTGTCCAGAGCTGCCCGGTACCGGCGCTCACCGGCCACCATTCGGTACCGCCTGGGAACACCATCCTCTTCCGGCATATCCAGGACCACAACCACCGGCTGCAGGATCCCGACCTGGTGGATGCTGATAACCAGCTCGGCCATAGCTTCCGGGTCGAAGTGCTTCCGAGGGTTCCGCGGGTTCGGGTAGATCATGTCTATGGGTATGTTCATCATGTTGGCCATGTGAATCACTCCTTATATGGCGATTTCGGTGCTTTCAAACACCTGCTTGATCTGCTCCAAGGTGCCCACAACCTCGTCCAGGTGCTTCTTTAACAACTCTTCAACCACAGGTGCAAGCTCCTCACCGCATAGAAGGTTACTGGTGCAGGTCTGCTCCTTTTGTAACTTTTCTTGAAATTTTAACGCCTGATTGATTGTCATTCGCTGGCAAGTCTCCTGGTTGTTTAGCTTATCATTTTCCATATCATCTAGCTCCTTCCGTGGTCTTCCTCCCCGGTTTGGGGTAATGCCAATCAAGCCGTATTCTTGTTTGAGTTTTCTCACGTTGGGTAAATCAATCCCCTTGACTCCCGCCACGTCCTTGTTGGTCAGGCCCCTGTTGATTAGCTCTAGGAACTCTTCCCGGGGCAGGGCCTCCCGGGCAGCCTGTATTTTATCGCCGTAAGCCATATCACCACCTCCGGTTTTACGCCTTGGGTTAAACGACACATTACACGTAAAACAGCGACAGAACCAATTATGCGGGCTCCTAGGGTATTCGTACACGCCGGCCACCTTGACATTGTCCGCACTGCCGCAGCGGGGGCAGGACAGGTCGTGGGTACCAGGTGCAGTGATAAACTTTTTTATGGGTAAGGCCAACGTGTACACCCCTTTTTCATCGGGTCATGTTTACCGGGTACACTTCACCACTGGGCATAGTTCGCTGCATCCTACCGGTGAACGTGTTAAACTCCATGCAACACTCCCGACAATAGTACCCACCGCTGATTTTACCGACGGTGTGCGTCTGATGACAGGTCGGGCATTGGACATCTGTTTTTGGTGTGGCCCGGCTCCTGGTAACGGTGCTGTAAAAGTCTCTGGATGCGCCGCCGCTGCTTTTAGCATTGCGCAGGGCGGGCATCAGGTGTCACCTTTTAGGGTGTCCAGTTCAGCCAGTGCCCGACAAAGCGTATATCGCTTTACGCTTTCAAAATCAGGCCCTATCTCATCCTTGTACTCCCGCGCCGCTTCTACCACTTTCCGCAATACTTCCCGCTCGGCGTCTTGCTTCTTCTTGTCCGCCAGATATGCTTCGCAGAGTTCCTGCCAAGATAAAAGCTCGGTGCGTAACACGTCACGCTCAGCCAGTAAATCAAAATACTTTACAATATCTAAAAAATTAATCATGTCGCTGATACCGATAAAGCAGTTCGTTTCTTCCTCAAGTCGTTGCTGGACTTGTTCCGCTATCGCTTTTTTATCCAGCATCAATCACACCCCTTTTCCATAGCCCCGCAGGACTCAACATTGCCGACATGCAGCCTTCGCGCGTAAATACCAGTAGCCCGCTACATGAGCCTTTGTAGTGCCGCCAACAGCTTAGGCATTCTCGGCAGGTTTGGGGGATTAAATAGTCTCTGTCCAATTGTCATCACCTCCAGTTCATGAGGTTGTTGCCCTCAGCTCATATACAGGGACTGCACCAGTTTCTTTTTTTCCGGACTGGACCTACTACGTGCTGGTGGGTCCCGCTTTGTTCCCTGTTTATCCAAAATACCCTGGAGGTATAGCAACGGCTTTTTCAAGTCTTGGGTAGCCGCAGCCAACTCTAATTTGTTAATAGCCGTCAAAACCTGGTCATATCCATGCTGGTTATACAAGGCACCGACAAAGGCATAATCACCATCGGCATGCTTTGATTCGTTAATCACAGAGCGGTATCCATTGGTTAGCTCGGCTATCAGTTCCTGGTTGGTTGGTTTTCCCTTTTCATCAACAGGGTTATCCACAACTACGGCAGCGCATTGCGCTGTAGTTGTCGTAAGACAACTACTATCTTTATCTGTACTCTGTATTCTGTTAGTCTGTTTGTCTGTTATATGGGTCGTGACATCGGCGTGACTATCGCGTGACTTTTGTTTCCTTTTACTGGTGTTTTCAGGGCGGTCAGAGGGTTTGTCATATTGGCGGTCAAGGAATTTTGAAACTACCCAAACGCCGTCTTCCTGGTGCATCATATTCATGCCTGAGAACTTGAAAATAGCGGCTTCCACGACCTCAACCGGCAATGCCGCCTCGTCGGCAATGTCCTCAAAATTGCATGGTACACCATCGGTTATATAGAGGTATCCCCGCTCCGGCGACTCGGACGCAATGCACATAATTACTATCCAGCACCATCGTTCTTCACCGGTGCATCGGCGCAGTTTTCGGTCCTGTTTTATTTCCGAGTACAACCTAAACCATGGCTTTCGGCGTGACATTCCCTAACCCCCTGAGCGTGAATTATGCGTGACAAAGGCGTGACTATTTTATATATCGACTCCGCGCTTCCGCAGTTCAGTGCGCCAGAACTGTTTCATATCTTCCGAACAATGGGCCATAGCTTCTTCCCAGGTTGGCCAGCGGCCATTATCGTTATAGAACTTATACTGATAGAACAAGCTTTGCTGGTTATGCGGCAGTTCAGGCCCATGGGCAACTGCGCATTCCGGACAAGTCCCCGCCGGTGGGGGATATAAACTCCATGGCCCCAGGTGTTTGCCTTCGATTACATTCACAAGAACCACCTCACTTTCTGCAGCGTAAAGCTGTATATAATTTAGCTACTAGTTGGAATATGCATTAAGCCTTAGTCTTTTTCCGTTTACCTATTTTTTGATAAATATCTGCTATAATAATTCCTGTTTTTGTCAACTCGGCATCATTTTTAATTAGATTTTTTTTGTTCATTATTACCAACTGCTTCCGGGAAACGAGGATGAGGTTATCCGGTTCAAAGTTGCGCCGATTTCCGTCTCCAAAAATAATTACATGTCCTTTGGGCACGGGACCGTTATGCTCTTCCCAAACTAAGATGTGCTTACCTTTCCATTTGTTAGGGTCCGCGATCTTTATGTCCACATAATCATCACCGTTTACTCTTTCAGTACCAACAGGTTTATAATTATGTGGCTTGTGGCCTTTTTTAAACTGAGTAGGCTCCCAACCGTCGATGCCCTTTCTGCCTTTATTGAAAGGCACGTGCCCTGATTGAAATCTGCCGTTCAAACCGCTACTTAATTTGTGGTTATTCTTATAAGCCTTTATTTTCCCAGCAGCTAAGCTTAACCCAAAATGAGCGTTAAACAGGTTTGTAAGCTCCTGCGTACCCCGACCATTGGCATTTTCGACAAGAAAAGCGGCTTGGTCCGGAGTATACTTATGCTGCTTCTGATGTTGCGGCTGACGTTGCGTCCGAGGATGATACACTTCAAAACCCATATCCGTACTACTCCTTCAAAAATTGAGCCTTGAGAATTTTAGGTATTTTCTTCCCTGTATCACTATCATCGTCGTCGGCGCCATACTCAAGCTGAAGCGTTTTCGCCTTCAGCACCAGTGTGCCATTGGCTATAATTTGCGATGCCAGGCCCGTAACTGCTTTGGCTCTCGACATTTCTTCCTTCAGTTCTTCGCCCTTAAGGCCCTCTTCGCTCAGGCGCTCCAACTGGGCGAATAAATGATTATTTAAGTCACCTAAAGTATTTCTCACTTAATTCACCTCAGTATCTGAATAATCAAATACAACACTACAATCCCACACACACCATACCCGGTCACTAGGGCTCCGGGTTTGTCCTCACCTTCCATCCACTCCTGCACCCGGGTGATGGCCACATCCACCGCCCGGGCAGCGCGCCTGGCCAAGGAGGGCCGGCGGATACCCCGCCGTACCCCCATTACCTGCTGATATCTCATAATCGCCCTCCTGCCAACCCGATAAACAATAATGCCACGTACACCCACCAGGGCACCTTTTCATTGAGCCTGACTGGTTTAAACTGCCTGTGAAACATCATTGGCCACCGCCTTCATGTACTGCACGATCAGCTTGTCCAGTTCCTGGGACCGCTTCAGCAGTTCCTCGCCTTGGGCCTGGTACATCCGCCGCCTGGCCCGCTCAATCTTCAGACGCAGCTGCCATATCGCTTTCACTGGCCCCCACCTCCGGTACTGGTATTGTGCTACCGCATTGGTCACATACCCAAGGCTTGCTACCATCGGCACTGTGCCTAGTGGTGCCACATCCTGGGCATATACGTTTCTGCATCAGGTCCCACCCCTAACCTCTGCGCCAAGGCGCTCCCGGGCTTCTTCTAAATAAGCTGAATCAGTACCGGCAAGGGTTAAATCCTGCCAGGAGTGCTCAATGATACCCCGAAGGCGTTGTACCTCGGCATCTGCCGCAAGGCACCGGCGTATTGTTTCTGGCCAGCCTTCGTGGGCTTCGGCAAAGAATATAGCATCAGCGTGGTCGGTGATTAAGTCGACCACTATTTTGTTCTTCCCGGCCAAGCTGCCATACCGCTCTATAACCGACTTGCTCTCCACAGCATAAAATTGCACGCTGGGCACAGCCATGGGGCCACTTGGTCTAACCTCCGCTACCACTACCATAGGTCCCGGCGTTGCCGCTTTGCATATTTCCATGTCCTTGCTCAGGTCACGCATTACAGCACCCCCTCAGGCGGCGTCCATTCCCACAGGCCTAACATACCTTTTGCAGGTACCGGTTTCGGAAGCAGCTTCGGTTCATCCCAAATATAGGCATACCGCCCCGGTGTATAGTCTCCAAAACTGCGCTCAGGCTCCCCGGGCAGAGGCCCGTAATATTCAGGCTTTCGGTGCGGTTGGCCCGGGAAAAGCTTGTAAAGCCCATCCTCTTTAATTAGGCAGCATTCCATCATCTGACATGTGGCAAGAACTGCACCCAAAGGCAAGTCATGGTAAGAAATAAACCGGCCATTCTCGCCAAATAGTGCCGTCTTAAAAGGTTCCAGTGCGCAGAGCTCCCTAGCCCACACAGGAAAACCTTTGCTTGCATGGATGGCCAGCGGGCCGCGATGGTTCGAAGCCCTGGAACGTGTCTCTATTCCCTTTAAATCAAGGGCCACCAGTATGGCCCAGGGTTGCAAAAGGCTAATCACTTTCATCTGGAATACCCCCTAAAAATTGCAGGCCTCGGCCATGGGGACACCGGTGTCTCGCTGCCATATCTCGCCTAGGAACATGCTTGGCTCCACATGCTTGCCCTGGTACGTCTCAGTGGCACTCATATAAAGTCGTTCTTCCGCCCGGGTCATGCCCACATAACATAGCCGGCGCTCCTCCTCCACCGATTCGGGCACCACTACCCCATCCCGATACAGTACGGACCGGTGATGCGGCAGCAGGCCCTGGTTCATGCCGGCCATGAACACGACAGGGAACTCCAACCCCTTGGCCCGGTGTAAGGTCATTAGCTGCACCTTGTCGGCACCGTTCTCCGCGTCGGTGGACCTGGTTGCGGCCTGCTCAGCATAGAACAGGAAATCGCGCAGTGCGGCAAACCTGCCGGCGGCACCCGCCAGGGCGTTCAGGTTATCAATTCGCGGGTTGTCGGCACCCTCGTCGGAACCCTCTTCTTCGGCCAGCCACGAGTCATACTGAGTTACTTCGCGCACCTTAACGACCATCTGCGCGGGGTTAAGATGCTCTTTTGCACTCATAAGAGCCTCAATGCAGTACAAAAAGTCACGCACGCCGCGGTACCGATACTGAGTTGTTTCCGGACACAGCCTGATGGCATCCAGAAGGGCAAAGCCGTGCCGGTATCCGAACTCCTGTGCCCGGTTAAGGAACACCTTGCCCAGGTACCTGGTGGGCCTGTTTAGCACCCGACGGATAGCCTCCGCATCGTTAGGGTCTTCCAGGATGCGTAAGTAAGCAATAATGTCCCGGACCTCTTTACGCTGGTAGAACCCAGTAGCGCCATGAATTACATAGGGTACACTGGCGTGGATGAGAGCATCTTCCATAGCCCTGCTTTGGGCGTTGACTCGGTAAAGTACCGCGCAGTCCTTGTGCTTCCGTTCCCCGCCCTGTACCAAGGCCTGGATCTCCTCCACCACCTGGGCGGCTTCCTGGTCCTCGTCGTCGGCATGCATCATGGTGGGGTCGTCCATAGGTTCCCGATGAGCCCGGCAAGTCTTGTCCACCTGGTTACGGTTATGCTTTATCAGAGTATTGCTATATTTCACGATGTTAGAGCTGGAACGGTAATTGGTCTCTAACAGGACCACCTTCGCTCCGGGCCACTGAGACTCGAATTTAGTTATGAATTCAACTCGGGCAGCTCGCCACCCAAAGATGGCCTGGTAATCATCTCCGACTACAAACACGTTATTGAACGGATGCGCCCAAAGCTTCAAAATCTCATGTTGAGCGTGGTTGGTGTCTTGGAACTCGTCCACCAGGATATACCGGAATAGATTAGACCACTTGGCCCTGAGGCCGGCGTTGTTTTTCAGCAACTGCCAGCACCAAAGGAGCATATCGTCAAAGTCTAGTTTCTTTTCCTGCTCTTTGGCGGCCTCATAAGCCTTGTATAGCGCCCGATAATTTTCTTCCAGCTCTTCCGGTACCCGGTCCAGCTTGTCCGCGGGTGTAATCAGGTTGTTTTTTTGCCAGCCGATGAATGCCAGGGCTGTACCCACATCAAACTGCCAGTTCATGCCGCCCGGGTTCTGTTTGGACTTTGGAGCTAGTATGTCCCTGACGGTTTTCTTCTGCCACCAATCGCCGGCAGGTTCGTAATGGTCCTGCCTCTGGGTTTTCCAATCGTACCGCAGGATCTTATAGCAGATGCTGTGGAACGTGCCCACGTTCAGATCTTCCAGTGCGCTTGCCCCAATGATTGGTTCCAACCGTTCGGCCATCTCGCCGGCTGCCTTCTTGGTGAATGTCACCGCCAGGATGTTACGGGTCGGGACGTCCTCTTCGTCAAACAGCCGACCTATGCGTTGCGTCAATACGCGGGTCTTACCGCTGCCGGCACCGGCCAGCACGCAGCAAGGTCCGCTTGTATGGTTAACCGCCTCCCTCTGGGCGGGGTTTAAAGTATCCATCAGAATCCACCTTTCAATTTCCGACCACTGGCAAAACCAGCGAACACCTGCCTAACATGTCCTATATCTACCTGCCACTGGCGCAGTTTCTTTTTCGCCTGTCGCATTTCTTGCTCGGTTTTGATTCGCTCACCGCTTGTTGGTACTCGTTTATTTTTTCTGCCCATATTTTCCAGCCTCCGTAGTTGTAAAAATAGCGGGCACCTGCGGATTAGGCACCCGCTGAAACTTTCTCCCACGGTTGGATTCGGTCCGGGTGATAAAACCGATGCACCACCCCGGACTTAAGAATGATTTCAATGTAGTTTTCGGTTATCTCGCCCAGCTTGTCCCCAGGGCGCATTGTGGCGGCCAACCCGGGCCGGTTCCGGCCATTGGTGATATTCCAGAACCGGCTTTCCCAGAGCTGTTCAAATGTCCACCCGACGGCCAGGGCCTCAGCTTCCCTGACCCGAATCCGGGCGGCCGCCTGGGGGTTAACCCTCGGTGCCTGCTTGTCCATTACGCCGGTATTTCAGATTCCCGGAACGGAACGTCATTAAGTGAACGCAGGTAATCCAGGAACGTATCCATTTGGTTCTGGGTTTTGATTGCTTCGTTTAGGCTTTTTAGATTAGGTTTATTGAAGTAGCGCTTGGCCTCGTCATGAATCTGATCGTTAGTGAATTTTTTCTTGGCCGTAGTCCAGAACATGGTCCAGTTCAAGTCGCTACCGTTACTTGCACCGTCAGTGCCGACACTTCCACTGTCAGCTTTTCTGGTCTGATCTGATTGGCCATTGCCGTTGCCATTATTTGCGTTATGCTCGGAGACCGTTTTGAGTATCTCCTCACAAAACGGCTTCATCTTATCGTTGTTTTCAAGCAACCATTCAAAGTAGCCGCGGTCCTCTTTGAAAACCTGGCCTAGGGTCTTGCCCTTGTTTTTACCAAATGTCAGCACCTGTTCATGGGCCGGCTTGCCCTGGTTTGCCTGGTTGGTAGCGTTGCCGGATTGAATACGTAAATCCGGGTCGTCAATATCTTGTGTGAAAATATCGGAAAGGCTGGCCACGGAAAGCGTGGCGTCGATGTAGGCCCTTTTCTTAGCCATTTTTAGAATTGTATTTGTAATGGAATATGCGTCCTGGGAAGCATATTTCTTTTCGCGGGAATTGCAGTTGCCAACACCCTCAGTTATTTTGTAGCCATTTTTACTGAGGATGCACTTTACGTTATAGGCAAAGAAGCCTTTTTCATAATCCTCTACTTTGTCCATGATGCTGTATTCAGATGTGATACCCATCATCATGTTGATTTTTTCTGAGCCAGGTTTAAGCAAAGACGGTTTATCAGTTCCCGGGATAATGCCGTAATCGTGTCCGGCCTTAAGCGTACTTTGCACGATAGCCTGGAACTCATGAATCTTTTGGATAGTGCGCTGCACCATGTTGTTGTCAATCGAATCGATAATGCTTAAGGCTTGCTGTTGCCCTTGTTCCACGTTTTACACCCCCGATAATTTGATGTTGAACTTCGGTGGCCGCTCCACCACTTGTAATCCCGGTATAAATTCCCCGTTCTCTGGGTCCACAGCTTTGCCGTTCACAACCTTCAGCGCTTTTTTCAGCCCCGCCCAGTCAAGCTTTGGATCTGGCCTTATCCAGCGTGGGAGAATAACTAACTCCGGCCGGTTTTTACGAGCCCAGTTGATGATGGCATTTTCATTTCGATAAAATTCCGGTTGTTGCTTCTTCAGCTGCAGCTCCCCATGCGGTAGTTTGATGGTCTTTTGCTTCGGGTTCTCTTTTAGCTGCCGACGATGGTAATCTTCCAACAGGAAGTCCAGGTACCCGCGGGCCTGGTCAGCCCGTTTCTCTTCGCCTGTCATCCACTCCTGAATGCGGAATATCTCCGTCTGTGCGGCCTCCTGGGCTTCCTTCCGTGCCCTCTCGATAGCGGCAATTTTGCGTAGCGCCCAAATAGCTTGCTCCTTGGTCTCTATTGTGAACTTGGGCTTGTCCTCGGCCTGCATGGTCTCCGCAGGCATATCCATAGCCTGTGTAAGGTAATCATCCAAACGTGCTAATGCATCCATAATAGTTCCTCCTTTTTTAAAAAAGGCACCCCCAGCCGGAACTGTAATACTGCTCAAGGCGGTGATTTTTCACCTCACCTTTGTTTTATCTCACCCGGCTAACTCTCCAGCTGGGCTGCCGGAGTGGATTATTTCATCGGTTTTCTGACTCGAACGCTCAATGACAGCGTACACCTCAGTTGAGTTCCCACGGGATATATGTGACCAATATAGAGGTATGCCAGCGGCTCAGGTACTTCAGGTGTTGGCTTCAGGTGCCCTTCGTAGCGCCCCTGAAGCCAGCCGCTGGGCTTTATCCTTTCGCCCTCATCGTCGGGAACCCATTCGCCCATTTGCACTTCCAGGCTGCTGCCGCAGTTTAAGTCATGGTGCTTGCCATTTTGAAGCAGAATATAGTGCCGGTATCCGCCGGAATCTTTCTTTAGCTGCAGAATGCCTTCCATTTTGCATCCCCTTTTCTTGACCACACCTGGCCGGCATGGTAAAATCAGTTTGAGTATTTATCTAGCCGCTGAGGCGGCTTTATTTTTTTGCCCATACACTGCCCGCTCTTCGGCTACCATGGCCGCGACGGGCTTTTTATTTTCTACCACCAAGTACCCGCGGTTAATCATCTTTTCCCGGTGCCGGCGCATTATTTCAATGTGGAATCTGACTCCGAAGAACTCCATGTATGTTTGTTGTAGCTCATCCAATGCCTGGTGAATGTCGGCAACCGCTTCCTGGAATAGTTCCATCAGCTCTTCCACTTCCCACTCGGTGCACTGGTCCGCACTGTTCTTGTTGAGAATAATCTTCGCTGCTAACTTCGTGGCGTCCGATGCTTCATCTAGCTCCTCAACGTATTTGCAAAACCGGGCAAATAACGAGGTGTTAACATTATTAAGCACCGGCGGCTGAAACTCGCGTCCAATCGGGTCCATCTCGCCACGGTACCAGCGAATAAGCTCAGGGGAGTTGTATTTTTCCGCCATCAGGAGCACCGATTCCGCCGGCGGGAACTGTGTCCCGGCCTCGAAACGCTGAATCTCTCGGATGCTGTACCCGGTCATTTCGGCGGCTTTTTCCTGGGTATGACCGGCTTTCATTCTTGATTTCTTGAACATATTTTTTGGCAACTTTTTCACCTCCTTGCGACATGGTTTGTCGTTCTCGTGGAAATGCCTGGGTGGTAGTATGTAGTTGAACCACCCCAAATTTTTATCCCCAGCCTCCGGGACTTGGCCGGTCCCGGGGGTGCCACCCCACATCCTCATACAGCTTTTTTGCGCTGATTGCGCCGCCATTTGCTGACCAATTTCTCGGTCATGCGGTTGATTTTTTCCTCACACTCCGGGCACATATCACGTTCGTTGCTTGGTTCTCCGCATATTTTGCAAGTCACTATATCACCTCCACCATTCAGTATTGTGTAGCAACTGGTCATGAAAAACTGTGCCAGTTGTTCAAGGGCAAATGATGCAACTATTTCCCCGGGTCTGGGCCGCTAAAGCCTGGTTACCCGGCCTTCCAGTTGCACAACTCGATACTCTAGTGTCACACATTAACACCTCCTCCACGGTGCTCGTCTTCCTGTTTTTCCAGTATCCTTTTTGCGATTTTGATCATCACCTTAATGCCATTGGCCACTTTCTGTTGTTCGGGTGATAGGTTTTTAAGTTGCACGTTCTTAATTTTAGGGGCCATAGTGCGCCTCCCCTCATAACCGCAATGGAGGTATTTTTATGCCGCATTACAAGGTTGAACTGTTGGCTTCGAATAACCATAACGAGCTTGAAATGGAAATTAACGCCTGGCTGAGGATTCATAAGCCTAGTCGGATACTTGATGTGCGCATGGTGGCCGATGGCTCTCAGTACACGTATTGCGTGCTGATGCTGTACGTTCCAAAAGGAAAGCCGCTGCCGAAGTAATAGGATTTTCCTCCCTTGTGTCGAACATCCACGTATTGGAGTTTCAGATAAGGCAAGGAGGAAATATGTTTAATAAAAGTGTCAAGATCGACATTCCCTGCCCGGAATGCGGTTATAAGACTAAATTGTCTTTGCGGGAGATTGAATCCAACCCAACTTACAAATGTCTCGGTTGCAATAAGGACATCAACCTAAATGCGTCGGAATTCAAAAAATCTCTAAAAGATGCTGAAGATCAACTGAAAAGACTATTTAAGTAGTAGCTAATCTGTAATTAGCCTTATTTGAAACTCACCTATTTTTTCAAGTGTCTGCTTTAGCTCATTGACCTGGGTTTGCGCTGTATTAAGCAGTTCTGTAAGCTCCGCTATATTTGCGTTTATTTCCACCAATGCTGGCTTTTCTTCCATCCCCCCTCACCTCCCCTCATGCCTCGGTGCCTAAGTGAATTAGCCAGTGGTCCCGGTTTTCTTTACCTCCCCTCATGCCTCGGTGCCAGTATGCTTCAATCTGAAGCCATCTGGATTAAAAAAAATTTCCTCCACCTTGACATTAAAAATATTTGCTATCCTCTTAGCTAGGCCATATGTTGGATTCCTAACCCCATTTTCAATATGGCCATAGTAACTTCGTGAAATTCCAAGCTTTAGTGCCATATCCTCTTGAGTAAGCTTGTTTTTTTCTCTTAGCTCAGCAAGTATTTTACTCAATTCTTTCACCACCCTTAAGCTTCAGTATGTAGCATTTATATAGATATTATATTGCTACAATGCGAAGCTGTCAATATTTTTTACTACTTTTTGTAGCAAATATTTGTTGTGCTACGCTTTGTAGAGTAAAATGTAATTAATAAGGGGCGATGTTATGAAGTTTAAAAACAATTTAACTGAATTACGCCAAGAATCGGGACTATCTCAAGAGAAATTAGCTAAACAGCTAAACATATCAAGATCAGCCCTGTCGCTTTATGAATTGGGTCTAAGATCGCCGGACTATGAAACACTGCAAAAGTTTGCTGATTTTTTTAATGTCACTACTGATTACTTGTTAGGACGAGTCCCCTTGAAACATGTAAAAGAAGTTTACCGTAGCCCGGATGGTAAACACTCAGAATTTATTGCTGATGAAGAGATAGTCAGGAAAGGAACTAAAAATAAACTAGATACTAATAATCAAACACTAAAAAAATACGATGAAATCGAAAAAGAAATACTTATTGCCAAAGAATCAGGCATTGAAATAGATCATGATACCGCTACCAGAATGGTAGAGAATAGAAGAAAATACTCCCGCGGTCTGGGAGACAAAAAAATTGATTACATATATCAAGCTAAAACACTGGGCGACGCCTTAACAAGGCTTGCGGAATTGGATTTAGAGTACGATTTTAATGATGAAATCATGTTTAAGTTGGTCAGGAAAGCAAGAGAAAAGTACGGTTTACCAAAAGCAATGTATTCAGAACCGGCTGCTCATGGCCCTAAGTTCCCAGGAACTGGCGTATTTGATGAGGAAGGGGAAGAAGGCGAAGATAATTAATGGTGAGCATTGACACCTTGTTTGTGTGGGCAAAGGCGCTCAATATAAGAATTATCTTTAAAAAATTAAAACCTGGGCTCCTTGGTAGAGCTGACGCAACCAAAAAGGTTGTAATGCTAGACCCATCATTAAGGGACAAGCCTCGGGAGCTTAAATGTGTCTTGGCTGAAGAAATCGGTCACATAATTTTCCCGCCAAGGCCCGGACACATCAGATACCACTCAACAGGATTTTGGGAAACCGATAACAACGGACAGACAAAAATAACTGTTGCCCAGGACGAACGCACAGCGCTCGACTGGGCAACTGGTGTTTTGATGCCGGATGTCGAATTTAATCGGATAATGGAAAATGGAAATTGCACCCTTTGGGAAATTGCGGAAGAGTTTGATGTGGAACAGTGGTTTATTGAACATAAGATCGGATACTACAGGCGTAAGCAGAGGGACACGGGGCGAATGGTTAAATGGGGGGATTTGATAAGGAGGGTTTAAAATTAAGAAGGAGATGTTCATAAAATGAAAATCAGTACACAAAAATCAAACGCGCCAGGGCGTATAAAAAAAAGATATATTATTGTAGGTATAATAGCTTTGTTATTATTGTTTCCGATTGCTATAAATAGTATTTTAATTCAAAAAGAATATGCTGAATATACAGTTAAAGCAGAAGCCGAATTCAATAAAAGCAATTATGAAGAATCTTTAGAGTGGTACGAAAAAGCCAAAAGCATTAAATCCTTATCTGAGAGTGACGAAAATAACTACCTTAAAAGTAAAGAAATAATGAAATCGCAGGACTGCTTCGAAAAGGGAGATTCAGCTTTTACTGAAGGAAACTACGATACCGCTATTAGTAATTTGAAAAATGTGATTGAAGAAGACTCCAATTACGATGAAGCTCAGAAAATCTTGGTTGAGGCAAAAAATAGATATGCCGAGGGATTATTGAATGAAGCAAAATCATTTTATGCGAAAGGAGATTACAAAGGCGCCTATGGGCTCTTAAAGTTATCATCAACCACAACCACTTCCCAGTATGAACCAGCCATGGCACTACTCCCCCAATATGAAGAAAAGTATAATAATGCAATTAAGGCCGAGGAAGAAGAGACAAAAAAGAAAGCGTTAGCACAGGCCCGTGAACAAATGAAGTTTTATGAAAAAGGCATTGGGCCAGTAAGCATAGCCGCAGAGACCAAAACTTCAAAAACGGTGAGCTCATCTTATACAACATGGACAGCTGCAAAGGACTGCCAGTTTGTTTGGGTTTGTGTTTATGCGAAAAACGAGGGTTCTAAGACGACACACGTAAACCCAAATTATATAACGCTTTCAACTCCGAGTGGTCATACAGTAAACCCGGATAGCGGCCCTACATATTCAAGACAGAATAACTTTGACGCAATCGATCTTCCGCCAGGCGGGAATTCAGCTGGTTGGTTGATCTTTCACGTACCAATAGAAGATAAATACATTTTAAATTATAATAGCATTGATTCAGTAGTAACAAAGCAGATTGTGCCTTAGCTACGGCATCCGGATTATTTTCCTTGAGGTGACACCATGAGACACAATAACCGCGTCCTGGCCTTCGTCCGCATATCCACGACGTTAAGCGTGATGATCGGTTTAGGTACAAGCCTATTCAAGAAAGGGTCGGTACTATATATTTGTCAGCTGCATTTATCTGCGGAGGCACGAAGAGAAGTATTATCACGAGCTATATCATGTTATTGAGGACATGCCCCGGGTGGGTTATGTGCTGGGGTTTGATATGTATCGAAAACCAATGGAGAAACAGGCGGATTTGTTTGCTATGGAAATTGCGGCGGAGTATGCCGTGAAATAATAAGGAGGGAAAGTATTTGAAATTTAAGGAAGACTTGCAAAGGCTATCTACCCAAGTAACAGAACGAAAACAGCACATACATAACGAAGAAATGACAAAGCAAGCGCTAATAATACCTTTTTTGCAAGTATTAGGGTATGATGTATTTAACCCACTAGAAGTAAAACCGGAATATGTTGCTGATGTTGGACGCAAGAAAGGTGAAAAAGTAGATTACGCCATATATAAAAATGATAACCCTATAATGTTTATAGAGGCTAAATCGGTCAATGATCCGTTAACTAACCACAGTGCTCAATTAGCCAGGTACTTTAATGCTACTCCTGATGTAAGATTTGCAATAATGACAAATGGGATAGAGTATAGATTTTATACGGACCTGGATAAAAACAACATCATGGATGAAAACAGCTTTATCAAAATCGACGTTACTAATTTAAGCGAGGCAGATATAGAGGTACTGTCAAGATTCAAAAAAGACGTATTTATTACCGAAGACTTAATTAACTATGCCTCGGAATTGGTTTACACCTCCAATATAAATAACAAGCTAAAAGATTTATTCAGAAACCCACCTGACGAGTTTATAAGATATTTAATTAAAGATTTTAGTGATGTAAGGGTTACTACTAATGTACTAGAAAGGTTCAGGCCAATTGTTAAAAAATCTATATCGTTAGCGCTTTTAGATATAGTAAGCCAGGGTTTATTTAAAGAAGAGGTAGCGACAATAGAAGAATTAGTAGATGATAAAGACGAATCATCTGAGAAAGAAAAACAGGAAATTACTACTTCGGAAGATGAATTGCAATGCTTCGAAATTGTTAATGATATTTTAAAAAGCGCCAATAAAGACATCTCCGACATTAAATACAGGGACACAACCGTTTATTTTGGTATATACAATAGGATAATTACTAATTGGTTTTTACGGATAAACATGGAAAGCCTTAAGAAAAATATAATAACAAAGCTGCCAATTGAGAAAGCCGAAAAGTTAGCAGTTGATTATAACGTTGAATCGGCTCCCAAGGGCCTTGGAGAAAGTAGGATATATATTGAATCAATAGATGATATAGAAAAATTAAGCCAGTTAATAATAGAATGCTATAATAACACAGTAGCATAAAGCAGTTGGTTAGTAACTCAACAAGGGCGTTTAAGTGTGCCAAAGGGAAATAAATACCCGGCCTACTAGCCGGGCTAATTTTTCAACGGAGGAAATCATGGCTAAACAGGAGCTGGTTGCAGCTTACGTCCGAGTATCCACCGAAGAACAGGTCGAGCAGGGACTATCCATCCCCGCCCAGAAGTCACGTCTCCTTGCCTACTGCCAGGCCCAGGGCTGGGAGATTTACGACTTCTATGTCGATGACGGTTATTCCGGTAAGGACGTGGAGCGCCCTGCCATGCAACGGGTTATTCAGGACGCCGGCACCGGTGCTTTTAACATCGTGCTTGTGCTGAAATTAGACCGCCTCTCCCGCCGGCAAAAAGACGTGCTATATCTCCTGGAAGACGTATTCGAGCCGGCCGGCATCGGCTTTAAGTCTGTAACCGAATCATTTGACACCACCACACCATTCGGCAAGGCCGCCCTGGGTATGATGGCCGTGTTCGCGCAGTTGGAGAGGGAAACGATCATTGAACGTACCCGGATGGGCAAGCTGGAAGCCGCCCAGAAAGGTCGGTGGCACGGTGGCACAATCTATGGCTATGATTATAAGCCGGGAACTTATCTATTAAAAATACGCGAATCGGAAGCCCGGGTAATAAGAGAGATATACAGCTTATACCTGGACCATAGCATGGGTATTGATTCCATAGCTGAAACTTTGGACTCCCGTGGCGTGCCCGGGCCGGCTGGTGGCGAATGGGTTAAACAAACGGTCAGGTATATCCTCAACAACCCCACCTATGCAGGGTACTCAAGGCATAAAAACAATATGTACGAAGGGACCCATGAACCAATAATCGAACCTGATCGGTGGCACCAGCTGCAGGATGTGTGGCGGCAACGAAGTGAAAAGCATTATCGCAAGCCGTCACCCAAGGCCTTGCTGGCCGGCATTATATATTGTGCCGAGTGCGGAGCTAGAATGAGAAACAAGGCCGTCTGGCAGAACTACCCGAAGGAGCCAAAGCATATTATACGATACTATGTTTGTTATTCCCAGGATGGTAGCGCAAGGCATATGATCAAGGACCCAGAATGCTGCTGCGGGTATAAGCGCATGGATGAGATAGACGAAAAGGTTATTACCAGGCTTTATGACATGAGCTTCAATGAGGCACTGGTTAAGGAGCTGGTTAACCAGGAGCTCGCCCAGAGCAGTAATGACCGTAAAAATGCCATGCGTGGGCTGGGTCAAGCCCAGAAGGAATTACAGCAGGTCAACAAGGCCCTGGAACGATGGTACGAAGCGTTTGAAAAAGGAGCCCTTAGCCCTGATGAATTGACGGAACGTGTTAAGGACCTGCGGGCAAAACGTGGCCACCTGGAGGAATCTGTTCGGGAATGGGAAAGTAAAATGCAAGAGGATAAGCAGCGAGCTATTAACGCCAAAGGCCTTCTGGCCACGGTTAAGAATTTCAGGATTATCTGGGAGGCTGCCGAGGGGGATGAAAGGCGGGAAATAATCCATAACCTTATCAAGGAGATTCGGGTGGACAAGGATTCAGAGGTGCAGGTTAAATTCAACATCTTCTAACTAACCATATCAACATAGTCAAAACACCCTTGGCCCGGCCTGTTGGCATGGTGTAGCGCATATTTAGGTAACGCAGGGATGCAGAGAGTTCACCTTCCGGCCCGCCGTACTGGGTGATTACATATTTGGCCATCCGGGGATCGGGTCCCGAAACCCGGACGGGGATTTGTAATTTTTTTTCGTAAACCCACATTTTAAAATTCCTTTCTGATCAAAATTTTATATTTATTTAGTACCTAATTTCCCAGGGCCACGGGCTATCCACCCAGCTCCAGTGTTTTTGCATATTCGGCGAATAACCGTAGCTTAACAGTGGGCCGTATACCTGCTCGTATTGGCGTACCGCCTGGATTAGTTCGTTATGGTTGGAGTTGAACAAAGCCAGCGCCTGCTGGTCTTCCGGGTGGGTATCAAGGTATAACTGCAGCTCGACCGCCACGAATGACAACTGCTGTATTTGGCGGAGCATTAAAGCCTGGTTACGGGCGTCCATAATAACTCACCTCCGTATTTAATATGGATAGGGACGGTATAGTTCCGGGAATAGAGTGCCTGTTTCCAAGGCCTGGGCCGGGGTATACAACTGACCAAACCTTTGAATAGGAAAGTAAGCCCTGGCCAGTTCCATGCCCGGTGAAGGCGTGCCGGGATAATAACCCGGCCCTGGTTTCATATTAGGAATAGACTTAGATTTTTTCTGCTCTAAGCTTTTATCAGCTTCTTTGCGCAATGTGACCATCTCCAATAGTTTTTATTTAGCATAATATGTAAAATATGCCTTTGTTGTGTCAAAATAGCAATAATTAATATCGGTAGTACATCTTAACCAAGTGGCAATGACCGAAGATAAAAAGAGGACGGGTATCTTTTTTTTAAAACCGAAAAAAGCAGCCTGTCCCCTTTTTGGTATACTTGCCTGGCTTAACAAAAATAAAAACCTTGTGCATTAACAAGGTTTTAGGGTCGGTTTGGTCTGTTATGCTGCATCATTTTTTATTTGTATCTTTAGCCAACCGTTCAAGATGTTTTCTGTATTTGCCCATGACCCACACATGCAGCAGGGCTTGGGTGGCGTTATAAACAAACCACGGTATGGTGGGTACGTAGTCATGAATGGCAACCAGTACATACCGATTATTTAAAACTGCGTGAAATTCCAGCCGACCGCGGTGCGGAAGTTGGTTTAACCTGGCCATCAGTCCGCCCGTTATATAGTACAAGGGCCGATCCTTGGAACTGCGGGCGTGTGAGAATGTCAGGTCAAGCAGTGATTGGCGCATGAAGCGGAAATAAAAGTAACAGCCATTTTGATCTAGCTTGACTCTTATGATGGTGCCCAGGAAAAGCCGGGGGAGCCACCGAGAGTAATAAAGGGCCACCCAGTCGGCGTCCCGGCCCGGAGGTAAGGTCAGGCGCTGTACCGAACGCACGCTGATTACATTATTAATTTTCTCATCCACCTGTTTGGGGGGTGCTATCTTAATCCGGGGCTCTTTTCCCGATACCGCCAGTTTTACCGCGTCAACAAAAGGCAGGCCGGGCAGGTTCATTTCCTCCTGCAAACGCAGGTTTTTAGCTACCATGGAGTGTTTAAGACTTTCCACCAGCGGCTTGACCAGGGCATGGGGAGAACTTGTAAATGCACCGAGCAGTGTACTGGCCAGCCAGGGCGGAAAATAAGGAATGATTGTGATGTAGCACTTGCGGTTTAGTACTTGGGCGACTTTGATAATTAAATCCTTATAGGTCATCACATCTGGCCCGCCTACGTCATAGCTTTCGTTATATGTCTTGGGATTGCCCATACAGTAGTGCAAAATATTAATAATATCCGGCAGAGCAATGGGTTGGATGAGGGACATCGTCCAGCGCGGGAAGATCATAAACCTGTATCCTTCGGCCAGGCGGACCAGGATGCGAAAAGTGGATCCGTTGGTACCGATAATTAAACCGGCGCGCAGGGCGGTGACCGGTACCCCGTGGGAGCCAAGGGTTTCTTCTACCTCAAGACGGCTGCGTAGGTGTAGGGAGAGGTCTTTGGTATCAGGTACCAGCCCGCCTAGATAAATAATCTGCTTGACACCTGCCTTGGCGGCGGCCCGGGCAAAATTATCCGCCAGAATCAAGTCCATGTCCTGGAATTTGCCCTGGGTCAGCCGGGCGGATGGCATCATTGAGTGTACTAAATAGAAAGCATAATTAACGCCTTCCAGGGCGTATTCGGCGTCAATCAACGAGAATAGGTCGCACGAACGCCATTCAATTCCCGTATCATCGGTCCACGACCGGTTGTGAATTTCCTTAACCGGCAGCCTGGTTAGGGCGATTATTCTGTACCAGGACTGTAGTTCACGCATCAGGGCTCGGCCCACAAATCCCGTGGCCCCGGCTATGGCTACAACTGGTCTGGAAATTCCTCTATGATTCACCTGTATCTCACCTTTCTGTTCCACGTACAGGCGTTATGCCTGGAGTCTAATTTAATTATTTTAATTGTACCACACCGCTATTAGGTTGGTGTTGTTTTATGTATTTGATTTCTATAAAAGGATAATCAACCTGCCCCAGCCAATATGGATAAAAATACGAACATTTTATATGACCATTTTGATACAAGGAAGGCTGGTGGCTATGCGCTTTTTACATACTTCCGACTGGCACCTGGGCAGGATTTTTCACGGGGTTCATCTTACCGATGACCAAGCTTATATATTGGACCAGTTTATTGAACTAATCCAGGACGTCAAACCCGACGCTGTGTTGGTCGCCGGCGACGTATATGATCGCTCAGTTCCTCCCATCGAGGCCGTCAAGCTGTTGGATGAAACCATGACCCGTATTTTGCTGGACTGCCGGGTGCCGATAATCATGATTGCCGGCAATCATGACAGCCCCGAACGCCTGGGGTTTGGCACCCGCCTGTTGGCGCGTCAGGGTTTGCACGTGGTCAGTCAGATTAACGACGCCCCCGCCCCGGTTATACTTGATGACGCACACGGTCCGGTGTATTTTTGCCCGGTTCCTTATGCTGAGCCGCCAGTGGTGCGGGAAGTACTATCTGTTACGGATGCGCTTGATCACGACAGGGCTATGCGCCTGTTGACCGGGCGCTTGCTGTCCCGGGTCCCTGCCGGAGCGCGGACAGTGGCCCTAGCCCATGCTTTTGTGGCGGGAGGCGAAGCGAGCGACTCGGAACGTCCGCTGTCCGTGGGCGGGACAGGTACCGTAGATTGCTCATGTTTTCAAAATTTCCATTATACCGCCCTGGGTCATCTGCACGGCCCGCAGCGTGCCGGGAGTGCCGGTATCCGGTATGCCGGGTCGCTGTTAAAATACTCATTCGCCGAATCGGCCAGCCGCAAGTCGGTAACCCTGGTAGAAATGGACGGTGCCGGTGAGTTGCAAATTGAGGAAATAGCACTGACGCCTCGGCGGGATGTGCGCTGCCTGACAAGTTACCTGGACGAGCTTATTACAATGAACGGGGACAATCTAAACCGGGACGACTACCTGATGGTCAACTTAATGGATACCGGAGCCATACTTGATGCCATTGGCAAACTGCGTTTGGTATACCCCAACCTGCTGCATATCGAACGCCCCGGCTTGGCCGGTGCGGGTGAACTGCGCGGTCCCGGAGGGGACCACCGCCGGGTTAGCGAAGCCGACCTGTTCGCCTCTTTTTTTGAGCAGGTTACCGGTGAGCATTTGCAGCACGATTTACAGCAGACATTTGCCGAAACACTGGCGAGTCTTTACCGGCAGGAACGGGAGGCGCAAGCATGAGGCCGCTGAAACTAGGGATGAGCGCCTTTGGCCCTTACGCCGGCTCTCAGATGCTGGACTTTACCGCCTTGGGACAGCGTAATTTCTTTCTCATCCACGGGCCCACCGGAGCAGGAAAAACAGCTATTCTTGACGCCATGTGTTTTGCCCTTTACGGGGACACCAGCGGCGCCCGGCGAGACGGCCGGCAGATGCGCAGCGACCATGCAGATTTGACGGTGGCTACTGAGGTGGAGTTTGACTTTGCCGTGGGGATGGAGCTTTACCGGGTCCGGCGTAACCCCGAGCAGGAACGGCCCAAAAAAAGAGGTGCGGGAACCACTGTGATGCAGGGTAATGCCACACTGTGGAAACGCACTGGAGTGGTAGAACCAGATGAAGAAGGCGCGGTATTGGCCACCGGGACAAGCAAGGTCACCGAGGCGGTGGAGAATCTGCTGGGGTTTAGAAGCGAACAATTTCGCCAAGTAGTTATGCTGCCTCAGGGCGAATTTCGCCAGTTGTTGACGGCAAGCTCCACCGAGCGGCAGCAAATCCTGGAAACACTTTTTCATACCGAGCTGTACCATCGTATTGAAATATTTTTAAAGGATGCGGCTAAGGATTTAAGAGAGCAGATTGAGGAGTTGACCAGGCGTAAAAGCTGGTTGCTGCAGGAATCCAAAGCGCCGGCGCATGGTGATCTTGAAGAACGTAATGAGCAGCACAAAAAGCGCTTGGATGAGCTGGCGGGATTGATTATTACCGCGACCGGCGCGGTGCAAGAGGCCAGGGACCGCTATGCCCAAGGACATCGGATCCAGGCGGTCCTTGTTGAACAAAAGAGCGCGGCTAAAGTATTATTGGATCTGGAAACAAAAGCCGCCGGGATAGAGGAAAAAAGGCTGGCTTTGACTGGTGCGCGGCTGGCTTTAAATATTGTAGCGGCCGAGAATTCTCTGGCCACCCGTCACAGCGACGTTCAGCGGGCACAAAAGAATTATCTGCTAAAAACCCAGGCCCAGGAGCAGGCGACTGCCACCAAGGAAAGCCGGGACCGGGTGCGGGAAGCCGAAAAGAAAAGAGACCCGGAGCGGGAGGCTGTACGGCTGGAGTTGACCAGGTTGGATGAGCTGGGGAACAAGGTAGGCGCCATGGAGCAGGCTCGCTTGGCCGTTGGCGAGGCTGAAAAAAATCTATCGGTTCTTGAAGCCCGCCACAATAAACTATATCAATCACTAGATCAGGTCAATAATTCGATTGACGAAAAAAGAAAGGCTCGGGAAACGGCGGCGGGGTTGGCTATTCGGCTGGAGATGCTGGAGGTAGCCTGCAGCGAGGCCGAACGGGCCAGTAAAAAAAGACAGATCCTGGAATCACTGCGGTTGGAACTAGTCCAGGTGGAAAAAGAATACCAGCACTGCCGGAATGCTTACCAAAAGGCAGAACAACAGTACCAGCGGGCCAAAAGCGAAATAACGCTGCTGCAGGATGCCTGGCACAGGGGGCAGGCAGCTATTTTGGCCGGCGGGCTTACTAATGGCCAGCCCTGCCCGGTGTGCGGTTCGGCAGTGCACCCCGCTCCCGCACACAGTGATGTTAAGCTGCCTTCTGAGGAGCAGATTAAGAACAGACAAAAATCTTTAAACAATCTTGAAGTCGATCGCGATCAGGTCCTTAAGCAGTTAAATCAAGTGGAGAATAAAAGATTACAACTGAGCGGTAAAATTGTCGACCTGGATAAAGAATTAGGCGACAAGTCCAGGGCACCTGGCGAAGTTTTGCAATCTGAAGCGCAAAAAGCCCGGGCATCATGGGAACTGGCCATCCAGGCGGCGGAACACCTGGTCGCACTGGACCGGGAGTTGGATATACTTAAGGCTGATGAAAAGGTTGCTGTGGAACAGCTGGAACAGGCGACCCTTGCTTTGCAGCAAGCCCAAGTGGCACTTGGGTCTGCCAGGGCAACTCTTGCCGAGCGGGAGGCGGCTGTTCCCCGGGAACTCAGGGACCCCGGCGCGTTACGGGAAGCTCAACAGGCAACCCGGCGGCACAAGGAACAACTGGAAAAGGCGTGGGAAAAAGCCTCTACAGAAGCCGAAGCGGCAGCCCGATTGGCGGCCGCGGCCCAGGCTGAAACCAAGGCGGCACTGGAAAGAAAGCAGGATGCGGATAAATATTTTGCGCAGGAAAAAGAATCTTTTGGCAGGCGCTTACATGAAGCCGGCTTTGGCAGTTTGCAGGATTACCGAGCTGCCAGGAGAAAGCCCAATGAAATTAAACTGCTGGAAAGCGTAATTAAACAGTACGATGAAGACCTGAGCGCGGCCAAGGATCGCTTGCAGAGGGCCGCCCGGGCAGCCGATGGGCTGGCCGACCCGGATATGGATGGGCTGGCGGCAGCCTTGGCCGCTGTTGAAGCAGCGCGGGACCAGGTGCTGCGGGAACAGGAAGGACTATTAAAGCAGGTTAAGCAAGAAGAGGGCTGGCTGCTGGAACTGCGCAAACTGGCCAGCCAACTGACCGAAACGGAAAAACGGTATGCTTTGCTGGGTCGTCTGGCTGAAGTGGCGATGGGAAAGAATAGGTATGGGCTGACATTTCAGCGTTTTGTGCTGGGGGCCCTGCTGGATGATGTTGCGGTTGCCGCCACCGGGCGGTTGAAGCTGATGAGCCGCGGCCGTTACCATCTGCAGCGGACCATGGACCGGGCCCGCAGCAACGCCGCCGGGGGGCTGGAACTGGAGGTATTTGACACCTATACCGGTGTGGCCCGTGGTGTCGCCACCTTGTCAGGGGGTGAGACTTTCCTGGCTTCCCTGTCCCTGGCTCTGGGGTTGGCTGACGTTGTACAATCATACGCCGGGGGTATTCACCTGGACACAATATTTGTTGACGAAGGGTTTGGCACCCTGGACCCGGAAGCGTTGGATTTCGCCTTGCGTGCGCTAATAGATCTGCAAAAGGGCGGCCGCCTGGTAGGGATTATTTCGCATGTCCCCGAACTTAAGGAACGCATCGATGCCCGGTTAGAGGTGCAGCCGGCAGAAAAAGGCAGCACCGCCTGTTTTAGGTTGTCATAAAGGAGATTATCCACTGGCCGGACTGTCTTTGACAGCGATCAGTCGCATGCCGTTGGCAATGACCAGCAGCGAGGCGCCGGTGTCGGCGAATACGGCCAGCCACAGGTTGGTAATCCCCCAGAAGGTGCCCAGGATGAACACCAGTTTAATCAGCAGAGCAAAAGCAATGTTTTGCTTAATTATCCGCACGGCCTGACGGCTCAGTTTGATAGCGTAGGGCAGCTTGGACAGGTCATCGGACATCAGGGCTATATCGGCTGTTTCCAGGGCGGTATCAGTGCCCACTTTACCCATCGCGATGCCGATATCGGCAGCCGCCAGGGCGGGGGCGTCGTTAATCCCGTCACCAACCATAGCTACTTTACCGTATTTCGCCTGGAGTTCCCTAATTATGTTCATTTTGTCCCCGGGCAGCAGGCCGGCCTTAAATTCATCGATACCCACGCGCCCGGCAATGGCCCGGGCAGTATTTATATTATCACCGGTTAACATGATGGTGTTTCTAATACCCGCCTTTTTCAAGCCCTGCAAAGCATTTTGGCTGCCGGGGCGCACCCGGTCGGCGGCCGCAATCACACCCATAATCCCTGCTGTCGAGCCCACCAGCATGGTGGTTTTCCCTTCCTGCTGCAAACGGGACAATATGTGCTCGGTTTCGCCAACCGGCAGCCCCTGGTTGATGAAGAAGCCGGCATTACCAATATAATAAATTTGCCCTTCTATTTCGGCCCTGGCCCCTTCGCCGGGGATAGCCTGCAGGTTAGAGCCTGGCGGCAGCTGATGCCCCATAGTTGCGGCGTGTCGGACTACGGCCCGGCCCAGAGGGTGCTGGGAGCGACTTTCCACTGCCGCCGCAATTTGCAGCACCTCTTGGCTGGTAAAGCCGGCAGCAGGGACTATATCCGTTACCTCGGGCCGGCCTTCGGTCAGGGTGCCGGTTTTATCAAAGGCTATCGCCTGCACAGTGCCCGCTTGTTCCAAAAACAAACCGCCTTTTATCAACACTCCCCGCCGCGCGGCGCTGCCGATGGCCGAAACAATGGCGACCGGGGTGGAAATAACCAGGGCGCAGGGGCAGGCAATGACCAGCAGTATCAGAGCCCGTTCAAACCATTCTATAAAAGGCAGGTCCCAGAACAGCGAGGGCAGCGCTGCTACAGCCACAGCCGCCGCAATTACCGCGGGTGTATAATAACGGGCAAAGGTGTCCACGAACTGTTGTGATGGGGCACGCTGCGCCTGAGCTTCCTCCACCATTTCCACGATCCGGGCCAGAGTGGTATCCCGAACCAACCGCGTGACTTCTATTTCCAGTGCCCCGTCCTCGTTTAGGGTACCGGCAAAAACCTCGGTGCCCGGGCTTTTAAATACCGGCATGGATTCCCCAGTGATGGGTGCCTGGTTAACCCTGGATGTGCCATGCAGTACTTGGCCGTCCATGGCAATTCGTTCGCCCGGTTTTACAATGATCAGGTCTCCGGCCCGGATTTC
Source organism: Desulfotomaculum sp. (assembly GCA_016841675.1). GTDB lineage: Bacteria > Bacillota > Desulfotomaculia > Desulfotomaculales > Desulfallaceae > BRH-c8a. Next base: position 25,862 of record JAENYQ010000001.1, on the reverse strand, counting down.
CTCTACCGGCAGCGTCATCTCGGCTGACCCTCTCTTTACCAGGGCTTGGGGTGGTGATAATTCCATTAGTCCCCGGATCGAGTTCCTGCTTTTTTCCATACTGTAAGCCTGCAGGGTGTTGCCCAGTGAGAAAAGAAACATCGCCGTTGCCCCTTCGGTAAATTCGCCAATGGCAATGGCGCCGACGATGGCGGTACTCATCAGCACATTCATATCCAAACTGAGCACCTTAACAGAATTATAGGCATTTCTAACCACGTAAAAACCACCGGTAACGATGGCCAACATAAACAACACATTGGCTATGTTTTCATCACGACCGGCCAGCCAGATTGCAAAACCGGCCAGTAGGAATAGCCCGGATAATACCGTGGACATTATTTTTCCATTTTGCCAAGCTGGTTTATTTTCCTGCGGGACTTCGCGGCCGTCCAACCTGGCCCGGTAGCCTGCTTCCCTGACCGCGTTGATAATTTTATCTGCCCCGGTGCTATGCAATACGTTCATTTTGGCGGCCCCAAAATTAATGCTGACGCTATTTACACCGGGCAGACCAGCCAGCCTTGCTTCCAGTTTGGCGGCGCAGTCAGCGCAATCCAGATCTTCAAGCCTGAAAACGTCCAACCGCCCTTTGGCCTGCTCCCCAGCGGCAGGTTTTTTAAACTCGGTTTGGTTGCCCGAACTGCTGCAGGAGCATTCGCAATTCTGTCCTGTGCATTCTGTCATTTTCCCAGACCTCCGCTGTTATTTTGTCCTCCCAGATCTCGATGACAATTCCCACTGCGAGACATCGCTTACCCAACAACTCGAGCCAATTTTTCAGCAGCCGCACTATCTAGACAAAGTATAACCAGCGTGACCGCTGTCTTGGTGCTCAAGAGCTGTATTGATGATTACTTTAATGCATGGGTCTGCTAAGGAATAAAAAACCATTTTGCCTTGTTTCCTACTTTTAGCCAGACCCATGTTTTTCAGCAGCCGCAGATGATGAGAAACCGCTGCCACACTGGTCCCAATAATTTGGGCCACGTCGCAAACACAAAGCTCCTCTTGGGATAGCGAATAGATAATTTTAATCCTGGTTTCGTCGCCCAGAGCTTTAAAAAATTTGGCCATTCCTTCGGCGGCGGTTACATTTTTTTTAATCCGATTGACTTTTTCAACATCGAAACAAAAACACTCACATGTGTACTCGTTGTGACCTGTAACCATAGTATGCCTCCCGAAATATCCTGCTAGATATATACATTAAAACATTCAATTGAATATTATAATATGCTCTAAATTAATTAAAGTAAAGTTGTATTTTTAAGCATTTACCAACTAGCCAATTTTACTTTATCTAAACTGTTGTAGAGCGTTAACGAACCTGTCATCCTGAATATAGCAAAGGAGCTGGATTCTTCACTTCGTTTAGATGACAATCATATTTGAGAATAAATTTTTATCCTTAGAATAGTGCCCGCGTTTGGTAGCATTGGTGTTGGTAATGAAAAATAAAAAAAGCCCCGTAAGAGGCTAATGCTGCTGTTTTAAATTTAAATCTATTTCGCCCCAGTCGTCAATAAATCATGCCCCCAACCGTTAAGGCGGCTAACCATTTTAGTATTTCTGAAATGACGTGCCCTTGGCATTACATATGGGGCAGCGTTCCGGAGCCTCATTAATCGCAACGTAACCGCAAACCGGGCACAGGTGGAATGATTCAGCTTGCATGTCGTTACCTGTTTCCAAGTCCTTTTGGGCTTTTTTATAAAGTTCAGCGTGGGCTTTTTCAGCTTCGTTGGCCAGCTCGAAACTGCGTGCGGCTGATTTGTTTCCTTCTTCTTTAGCCACGGCAATAAAACCGGGGTACATCTGGCTATATTCATAAATTTCGCCTTCAATGGCCGCCTTGATGTTTTCACTGGTCGAAGCCACTTTACCTGCTGTTTCCAGGTGTTTTAAGGCGTGGATTGTTTCGGCCTCCGCTATTGCGAGGAAGAGTCGGGCAACCTGTGTTTTACCTTCTTTTTCCGCTTTCTTAGCAAAGGCCAAGTACTTTCGGTTGGCCTGAGATTCTCCCGCAAAAGATGCCATTAGGTTGTCTTTGGTTTTTCCGGTCATTTTTATATTCCCCCTTTTTGTTTTATAACCTATCATCTCCAAATTTAAATAGTTTAAAATTAACCAATTTTAAATGCTATCCCGGGTGTTTAAAAACTTTATAAACCGCTGCGCCAGAGCCGGGTCAAACTGGGTCCCGGCGCATTTTTTAATTTCGTTTATCGCTTCATCCCGGGACATAATTTGCCGATAGGGACGTTTACTGGTCATGGCGTCATATGCATCGGCTATGGCCAGCACCCGGCACGCTGTTGGTATTTCATCGCCTTTTATACCAAGTGGATAACCTTTGCCGTTCCACCATTCATGATGTTTAAGTATCCAATCGGCAATTGAGGCGAGTTCGGGTGAGGACATGGCAATACGGTAACCTATTTCGCAGTGCCTTTGCATTATATTTCGTTCCTCATCGGTGAGCGGCCCGGGTTTTAATAAGATCTGCTTCGGCACGTCAATTTTACCAATATCATGGAAATTGGCTAAAAGAGTTAAGTTGGTCCGGTCATAGACAGTAGAATCTATGGTCTTCAGGAATCCTATCATTAGGTGCTGGATGCGATCGGCATGATCGCAAGCTATAAAATCTCTTGTTTCGGGCGCTGTTCTAAAGGTTTGAGCCAATGCCCCCCGATTGCTTTGGATATGCAGTAGTTTTTCCCGGTACATGTTGTTATCCGCTTCTTTATAAAGCTCGTCCATGGTTTTACTGTTATCGATCTTAAAAGCAAAGCCCACGGACATGTTAAAATAAAGCCTGGGGTTGGCCGTATTGTGCTTGGTCAAAGCCCGCTTGGCACTGGCGCAGGCCTTATATAGCATGTTATCCTCCCCGCCGGGAATTAGAATTCCAAATTTGTCTCCGCCGATACGCGCTACAATACCTTCGGACTGAAATGCTTCTTTTAATATCCGGGCTGCCACAAATAATAATGCGTCACCCATGTTATGACCCAAAATTTTGTTCATCAGTTTAAGGCCGTCAACATCGCACACCACAAGGGCTACCTTACTGTTTTTGGCGTCTTGATTATAATTTTGCATCATCTGTTTAAAATAATTTTGATTAAAAACACCGGTCAGGGAATCAATAATTACCATTGCATTTCCTTTGTACTCATAAAAATTCCGGTACCTGAACTCTGATTCCCGCAGTTCATCTGTAATTCTTTGCCGTTCCAGAGCCCCACCGATAATTTCCACCGCAACTTTTAAAAGAGACAGGTTGTCTGCGCTCCAGGTTTCGGCTTGTTCTACCCGGTCAAAGCCAACAAAACCGGCGAGCTTACCCTTAACCATCACCGGCAGTACTAATTTTGATTTAATATGTTGTTCTTTAAGGAATGCTTTTTCTTTTGATGCAATAGCAGGTACTTGAATAGAAACATCATTGACATTAATTGCTTTACCGTGATTAAGCTTCTCCATCCACCAGGGGAATGTATCCACCGCTAGCCCCTGTAGATGCTGAATTTGAGCTGATACGCCTCGGGTACACCACTCGTGGGTATTATCCATTAGCGTACCGTTACTGCGCAAAAGAAATAAATAGGCGCGGATAGCTTGACAAAGTAATCCCATATCGGCAAGGGATTCATTGATGGCCAAGTCAAGGTTATCAACGCGGACAAAACGGGAGGAGATTTGCCTCACTATCGACTCATATTGCAGCCTTTTTTTTAATTCTATTTCAAACTGTAATTCCTTCAATGTAGTCACCTTTTAAAGCGGCAGGAGCACATGGTTAAGGGGAAACTAAGAAATAAAAAACCACCTTGCCGTGAAGGTAGTTTTATTGAATAAATTGATCACGGCAACCCGGCTACTATAGCGTTTTTTGCCTTAGACCCGTGATTCTGCGCCTCCAGCTTTTGAAATGGGTTTCTGTTCTTTACATGTATAATAAACCTATTTGTGCTATTAGTAAATAGAACTAATGGCAATAATAGAGTTACTATATATATTGTTTATTTGTGATTGACATCACAAGCTTCACCAATTTATAATTTAGCCAAACATAATCAACTAATAAAGGAGCTGATTTTATGTTTAAGAAAATTTTGGTCCCTGTTGACGGCTCGGATAATTCGCTAAAAACATTGGATTATGCGGCTGAACTGGCCTCAGCATTTGGCTCAAAAATTACGCTCTTTAATGTTATTGCTCCGCTGCCTTCCACTGTACAAAGGTATGTTCAAGTTAATAATTTAGTTGATGAGGTAAAGGCATTTGGACGAGGAGTGCTTGAAGATGCAAAACAAAAAATCTCTGAAAAATATAACTTGGATATCGAAACCGATTTAATATACGGTGACCCCGCTAACGAAATTTGTAGTAAAGCCAAAAAAGAGCAATTTGAACTCATTGTTATTGGGAGTCGGGGCCTAAATGAGATAACCAGTATCATAATGGGTAGTGTCAGCAGACGGGTCGCCCGCCATGCCGTGTGTCCGGTATTGGTAGTCCGTTAAGCTTAAAGACCTTAATCATTTCTTAGAGGACTCTGCTTTGATAAGCTTTTAAAGACAAGGCAAAGGATATAGCCAATAAAATCAATGTGACCAGAATAAAATGTCATAAATATAGTAGAAAAGGAATTGAATTTGTGATTGACATCACAAACACCCCAATTTATAATCTAACTAACCATACAAAGGAGCTGAATTCATGTATAAGAAAATCTTGGTCCCCGTTGACGGTTCGGAGAGCTCGCTCAAAACATTGGAGCATGCGGCTGAAATGGCGTCGTTATTAGGCTCTAAAATCACACTTTTACATGTTATTGCCCCGCTACCATCTACGGTGCATGGTTACATTCAGGCTAATGATTTGGCGATCAATAGTGTACAGATTTTTGCACAAGAGGTACTGGACAAAGCTAAAGAATCAATTTCCCAAAAATATAACCTGGAAATTGAAACTGCTTTGGGCGACGGTGATCCGGCCTACGAAATTTGCGAAAAAGCTAAAAATGACCAATTTGACCTGATTGTGATTGGAAATCGGGGTTTGAGCCAGATCGCCAGTTTTATAATGGGCAGCGTCAGCAGGCGAGTATCCCGCCATGCCACATGTCCGGTACTAATATACCGTTAGCTTTTATGGTAACGTCAGTCAAGGAGTAATTGTAATAATGCCAAACCCAACAGCTCCAGTTAACAGTAATGCCAATTACGGCAGAGATTTCTTTCTCACCATCATTGGCAGTATTGTTTCCTGAGCTATTTTAACTGTTTTCGATTTTAACAAAAACCAATAGTTTTTAATGCCGCGGGTAGTTCGGTTAATTGTTCTAAAACAATATCTGGCTGTTCTCGAATTAGCGTTTCCCGTTTATTTTCACCACCCAGGACAATGCCAACTTTTACTCCTGCATTTCTCGCGGCTTCCAGATCTGAGAGGCTGTCTCCGATATGAATAGTATCTTCCTGCTTAACTTTTGCCCAATCTATAACTTTGAGTAGACCTTCCCTTTCCGGTTTTAACAATTTGACATCATTTCTGGTCACAATCATACCGAAACTATTTTGTAGACCGAATGCCGAAAGTACTTGCTCTAAACCCTTTCTTCCGATGTTTGATACTAATGCTATCTTATAGTCATTTAATTGGCTTAACGCGTCAAGTAACCCCAGAACGGGTTGCCAGCGGGAAGCTGCATCCAGGTCATAGATTTCATAAATATCATCAAGCAATGACCCAAGGTAGTTATCGGGGAACCCCCACTCCGCACCTTTTTCTTGAACCAGATTATATATTGCTGCATAATTCAAATCAATAAATTTCTCTTTGGGAACCCCTTTCTCTGCTAAAATAGTTATAGTTTCATCTACAGCCTCAGTTAAATTCCATTGGAAACTGACCAGTGTTCCTTCAAAATCTAAAGTTATCAGTCTGCTTTTTTCCATTTATTCACCTTCCTTGTAAAATTTAAGCAATCACACATATCTTCTCTCTTAGTCTCAATAATACCTGCTAATTATCAGTATTTTCACACAACATTTAGCGTAATCTAAGTAATCTTTTCGCAGTTTTTATTTTATGGCTTATCTAATAACTAAATATTCACAACATCATTAAAATTTACCACATTTCGACATTGTATATCAACTATTTAACGATCATACTATTGTACATGTCTTTTTGCATAGAGTTAACCAATGTAAAAAGATGCAATATACGCAAAGAAGGTGGTTTAATGGACCGCTGTTTTTATAATTGTCTCGTTTGGTATCCGAGGCATTATTTGATTTGGTTACCTCGGGCACCACAATGACCATTATAACACAGCGCTTTGGCTGCGTGGATGGGAAAGCCTATTAATATTAAGGGATGCTCAGGGAATTGCCCGCCCGAAGGAAAGTATGCCCCAAAGGGGACAGGCGTTTTTTTCAAAAATCGAAAAAAGCAGCCTGTCCCCCTTTGGGTCTTAACAATAGAAACCCGCTAGCCCAATATCAAGGCTTAGCGGGTTTTTTAAAATGAAGCGTTTGGTGCGCCTGGCAGGAATCGAACCTGCGCTTCCGGCTCCGGAGGCCGGCGCTCTATCCCCTGAGCTACAGGCGCGCGTATCTTGTAAAAATGCCACGTATTAAATTGTATCACAAATCAGTAATAATGCAAGGTATAAATGTTTCCTCGTAATCCGTTGATCTTAAATATTGTTTTAATGTAAATAAGGGCTTTCGTTAAACCCTGGTTGTTGTTTGAATGCTCGCATTTTCGGCACTACAGATTTGGTATCGCCCATATTACCCAGTTTTTGTTCCTCTTGAATGGAGTGCAAAATTGCAGCGGACTTTAACAGGGCTTCTTTTTCAGCATCTTCAAGTGGCACTGGTAACACCCGGACAAGCCCCTGCCGGTTAACCAGACAGGGCATACTTAGACAAACATCGTTTATGCCGTGCACACCTTCAATTAACCCTGATACAGTGAGGATGGAGTTTTCGTCTCGCAAGATGCATTCGCAAATTCGTCTGACGGCCAGACCGATTGCGTAATAGGTAGCACCTTTACGGGCAATTATTTCGTAAGCGGCGTTACGTACGCTTTGAGTTATTGTTTGGCGGTTAGGACACGGTGTATTACGCCAGTTACAAAATTCTTCAAGCGATAGACCGGCTATATTGGCGGTACTCCATAGCAAAATTTCACTGTCACCGTGTTCACCAATTACGTAGGCGTGGATGTTCCTGGGCTCCACCAGACAGTTTTCACTGATTAGATGCCGGAAACGGGAGCTGTCCAGGACGGTGCCCGAACCGATAACTCGGTTCGGTGGCAGGCCAGTTAAACGCAGCGCAGCATAAGTCAGCACATCTACGGGGTTTGAAACCATCAATAGAATGGAGTCCCCGGCCCGGTCAATTACCTGCGGCAGCACGCTACGCAAAACCGCCGTGTTTTTATGCACTAGTTCAAGTCTGGTTTCGCCGGGCTTTTGCCCGGCCCCGGCAGTAAAAACAATAATATCTGCATCCCGGCAGTCCTTGTATTCGCCCACGAAAATTTTAATGGGCTTGACAAAAGCCGCCCCGTGGGCCAGATCCATTGCTTCTCCTTCCGCTCGGTTCTTGTCGATATCCACCAATACTATTTCACTGACCAGACCGCTCATTAGAAGTGCATAGGCTATTGATGTGCCGACTGAACCTGCTCCTACCACGGCAATTTTACGCAAATCGCTTGGCATTATTTGCCCCCCGGTTTAATTTAGATTGGGAAAAGTAATATGTGCTATTTATTAGGGTTCCCTATATATTCTCCCGGGTTGACAGTTTTTAATGCGCTTTGTGACGTCACTGGAGTTATTTTAGTTTGTTTTTTTTGCGACCGGAACCCGGCCGTTTCAGCAGTCTCTTCAGCCCGGCCCCGCCAGTAAGAACAAAGCCACACCGCCTAAACCGGCAATTATGGGCCAGTAGCCGGGAAGTCCCGCCAGAGCGGCGGCTCCGATTAGCCCAATGCCGGCTAGACGCATAATTAGTTTTTTATTCATATGATCACCCCTTTAAAAAACACTTTAAGGTAATTTATCTTTCCACATGATGATGGCGTTTTCGTTAGTATCGGGGTAGTAGTTTTTTCTGATGCCTCTATCTTCGAAGCCCAGATTGGCATAAAGTTTCCGGGCCGGTTTGTTTGAGGGGCGCACTTCAAGGGTCATGCGGTCAGCTCCCAGCGCCACCGCCCAGATAATCATTTTTTGCATCAATTCCAGGCCCAGACCGTGGCGTCGGAATTGCTCGTGTACCGCTATATTGGTTAGGTGGGCTTCGTCCAAGACTATCCACAGGCCTGCATATCCGGCAACATTGCGTTCTACGGTCAGGGCTGTCAGGTAGTGGGCAAATTCATTATATTTAATCTCATATAAAAAAGAATTTTTAGACCATGGTGTAGGAAAAGAGGCTTGCTCAATAGCTACCACCTGGTCCAGGTGCTCGGCACGCAACCGTTCATACGTTAGCAGGCTTAGCAAATCACTATCACCCATTGGGGAGGCACCTTTCCCGCCACTTGATTTCGGCTTCCGACTCCCTGATGTAGTGCGGCAGAAGGGCCAAGGGGTCTGAACCGGCCCCCGATTTAATGAGCCGTAGACCTAGCTCGGCTACTGCGGCACCCCGGGGAAAAACGGCGCAATCCGGTGCGAACCTGGCCTGATCCCCAAGTAATTCCGCCAGTTCGGTCCGGTATTCGCCTAATCCATCCCCCAAAAAGATGATATGTTCATCATAATTTTCCAGGATGGAGGCAAGTTCCTTTACTCCGGCGGCAAATGCCGGCAGCAAAGGAACCAGTTTTATACCACTGCTGCGGTATAAGGCGCTGTATAATTCGTTTTTTCTGGCGTTTAACACCGGGCAGATCAAACCTGCCTGGCCGGATAACGGATAAGCCAACGATTCCAGTGTTGGTATGCCGGCTATGGGCAGGTTAAGCACCTGGGCCAAAGACTTAGCCGTGCTCATGCCGATGCGCAATCCGGTAAAGGAGCCGGGTCCGGTGCAAACCGCAATACCGTCCAATTGGTTTTTATCTATTCCGGCATCCGCCAGAACGTCCCGCACCATGGGCAGCAGGTTAACCGAGTGGGTGCGCTTATTATTGATCATCCGCTCAGCCAAAATTTTACCCTCGGTGGCTACGGCCGCTGCCGCCACCGGTGTCGAGGCTTCAATTCCCAGTACGTACATGCGCAATCAACTCCCCGGCCAGCTGCTCGTAGCGGATACCATGAGGAACCAGCCTGATATTCCGGGTGTCCTCTTCAATCGGGTCTTTGTCTATAAAAATGTCCAGCCGCTGTTCAGGCAAGAAGTCTATAATATTTTGGGCCCATTCCACCAAAACAGCGCCGGTCCCGTAAAAGTATTCTTCCAAGCCAAGGTCATTAACCTCAGACGGGCCATCCAGTCGGTAGGCGTCCATGTGGTATAGCGGTATCTTTCCTTCGTATTCGTTAATCAGGGCAAAGGTGGGGCTTTTGACTCGGCTTTCAATATGCAGACCGCGCCCGACTCCACTGGCCAGGCAAGTTTTGCCTGCTCCCAGATCACCGTTTAGGGTAATTATATCCCCCGGTTGCAGCCATGCACCCAGTGTTTCCCCCAGGTTAAATGTTTCGTCGGCCGATTGGGTGGCAATTGAGTACAACTGACAACCTCCAATGACTTTTAATAATGCCTATTTAACTATAGCCTTTCATATATTATATCCCCTCATAGGCCGTCCACATAGTTATTTGCATAAAAATAACGGCTGCTTGCTGCTTTATCGCTGCCGTGGATGATAGTTAATGAAATTTTTATAGCTATTTAAATAGCGTTGGCTTTGTAAAAGATATCTTGACGTAAATTTCTACGGGCGTAATCTTGAATGAAGTTCTTAATATCGTTAATATCAAATGGTTTGGCCATACAGCCCAAGGCGCCCAATCTATTTGCTTCAGCTATAGTTTCTTTGGACCCGTAAGCAGTCATGATAATGACCTCGGTTTCCGGAGTTAGTGGTTTTATCTGAGCTAGTGCTTCTAAGCCTCCCATGATGGGCATCCGGACATCCATGAAGATTAGGTCAGGTCGGATGGAGCGTGCCATATCTATCGCTTCCAGTCCATTTTGTGCTATGTGAGCTTTGTGGCCGGATTCGTTAATCACAATATCCAACAAATAACGTACGCCGGGCTGGTCGTCTACCACCAGGATATCCAAAATTCTATGGGGCATGATTATGGCACCTCCAAATATGCATTTATTAACATGTTAACACATAATTTACATAATATCTAATGTTTTGCGTTCTGACAAGGTTGTCTAAATTGCAAAAACCTAGTTTTTTAGGGCTGTTTTAGTTAAATTCTACGATTGGCGTTGCACATCGCAGTTTCTCGTTATTAACCGACAAAAAAATAAAAATCATTTGCAAAACAATTGAAAAGTTTAGTCCGTGTCATTGCTATGAATAAAAGAAGTGAAGAACCTTGTCATTAAACCTGTCATTGTAGAGCGCAGCGAAGAATCTTAAAGCTAGATCCTTCGCTGCGCACAGGATGACCAGCTTAATTTGAAAAGAGCGAAGAATTCTGTTTGACAATAATTTACTTTTTCAATGTATCATTGACCTGTTTTTAATTTCTATGATTCTTTGCTATTTTCCTGTCGGATGGCCGCTGATTTGTTCGACATATAACGACTTGAAGCGAAGGCATGGGCTATAAAAAGCTTGCCAAAAACCGGATGCCGTTGGCACAAGTTTTCCGGGTGAAATTGTACACCGACGCAGAAAAATTCCTCGTCCGGGACTTCAATGCCTTCGATGACACCGTCTCCGGAGTAGGCCGAGATTATAAAATCAGGTGCTAAATCGCCTACCATTTGGTGGTGAAAGGAGTTGACGCGCAGCGTCTCTACACCAATTATGCCGAACAATGTCGATTTCTTTTTGATCTTAATGCTGTGCGTGACATGCCAGCGAGGGGCTTGTTGGGTGTGCTTGTAGGGGCGACCGATAACCTGCGCGATATCCTGGCAGACGGTCCCGCCAGCGGCTACGTTCATAACCTGGATGCCTCTACATATACCTAGCAGCGGCATTTTCATTTCTAACGCCCGGGTGGCCAATAGTATTTCGAAAGCGTCCCGGTGCGGGTCAATGCTTCCGTTTTCCGGCCAGGGTTCTTCCCCGAACATGCCTGGATCAATGTCACCCCCCCCCGAAAGTATCAGTCCGTCCACAGCACTTAATAGGGCACTGGTGTCTACTTCGTCGTTGGGAGGCAATATAACGGGAATTCCTCCACCTAACTGCACTGCCTGCACGTAATCACGGGCCAGATGATAACGGTCTGAGCCTAGCTCGTAACAACAGCTGATCCCAATTATCGGGGGCATTACATACCGCCTCCTTATTTCAAAAGTATATCGGAATTGCGGCGGGTTAAATCCCTTGTCCTGTGGCATATACATTGCAAAACCGCCACGCTAAGGTGACGGTCAATTGTATATATGTATTTGCTATTTTATATCCCTGCCTAGTTATGTATTTATGTGCTTTTAGCATATTATATGTCAACCAACCCCAGGCTAATTTCAATCGCGTGATTTACCTTAAACATAAGTTCTTCATGCAATAGGGAAACCTTCTCCATCAGCCTGCTTTTATCGATAGTTCTAATTTGTTCCGTTAAAACCACTGAATCCTTGCCCAGTCCAGCCCTGCCGGCGGGCAGTTCCACATGGGTGGGGAGTTTGGCCTTGGCAATTTGGGATGTTATGGCGGCAACTATAGTAGTGGGGCTATACTGGTTGCCGATGTCGTTTTGTAATATTAAAACCGGTCTGGTTCCTCCTTGCTCGGAACCAATCACCGGACTTAAATCGGCGTAATATATTTCGCCACGGCGTATTTGCATTATCTGTTGCCCCCCACCACCGGCCTGGTGAGTGACAATTCCGCTTCAGTCTCCAGCCTGTACTGTTCGATAGCCATAGCTAGATTAATGTTGGCCATTTCGAGATAACCTTTGATCATTTGTTCTCTCAATTGTCTGCGTTTCCGTTCAGTAATGTAAAGGATCATAGCCTCGCGCACAAATTCGCTGCGGTTAAGGTTTTCGGCGGCAGCAATGCAGTCTATTTCAGATAGCAAATAATCCGGTAAACTAATCATCACTCGCTTAACCTGGGCCAAACTGCAACGCCCCCCGTATAATAAAGTGATATAAAAACTTCTATCTTATTATATACCGATGTTGTGGCGTTGTGTCAACACCAACCTTATACTTCATCCCTTGCCGCTCGGGGTTGGCGAGAGAGGCCAATTTTACCGGTGCGGACCATTTCAACGATCCCTTGCTGTTCCAGGACATGAGTAAAAGCGGTTATTTTTTGCTCATCACCGATGATTTGAATGACCATTGTTTCCTTGCCTACGTCCACCACGTTAGCCCTAAATATTTCCACAATATCCACGATGTCCCTACGTTTGGCGGGGTCTGCTTGGACTTTAATCAAGGCCAGTTCCCTTTCGATGGAATCGCGCTCTTCAATTTTGGTAATCTTGATTACATCCACAAGTTTACCCAATTGGTGGATCACTTGTTCCAGAACCCTTTCATCGCCGTTAACCACGATGGTGATGCGGGTAATGTCAGGCTTTTCGGTGTAGCCTGCGGCAATGCTTTCTATATTGAATACGCGCCTGCTTAAAAGGCCCGCAATACGGGCCAGCACTCCGGGCTTGTTCAAAACCAGTACGGCAAGCGTATGAGTCATATTTGACAGCCTCCCATGTTTCAAATAACCGATTACCGCAAAACTCAATCGGCAGTTATTTATAAAATTAATTTTACCATAAATAATTGACGCTTCCCAGGGAAAAAATCACAGGAAAAAATCTTGCAAAAGTAGAAGCAGGCCTTGAGCAATTACAGCGGCCTGCTTTTTTTGGTTAACAAATCTTGGTCAAAAGCGGCGTCACCTGTTTAAAACTTATTTAGATAATTTTGCAATTCCCAGGGGTGTACCTGTATCCGGTAAGCTTCCCATTCAATTTGTTTAGCTTCCATGTAACGGGCAAAAACATGAGGGCCCAGTGCTTCCTTAACTACTTCGTCTTTTGACAGATAGCGCATGGCCTGCTGCAGACTATCCGGCAGTGTGTCGATGCCCAGTTCCAGACGCTCACTCGTGGTTAATTCGTAAATATTACGGTCACATGGCGCGGGCGGCTCAAGGTGATTTCTAATGCCGTCCAGGCCGGCTTTTAAACACACGGCCAGGGCCAGGTAGGGATTGCACGACGGATCAGGGCTACGCAGTTCGATGCGGGTTGATTGGTCCCGTTTGGCTGGAACCCTGATCAGCGGGCTGCGGTTACGATAGGACCAGGCAATGTAAACAGGTGCTTCATATCCTGAAACCAGTCGTTTGTAAGAGTTCACGGTAGGGTTAATGATCGAAGTGATAGCGTGAATATGCTTGATTAGCCCGCCCATGTAGTACATGGCGTCTTGGCTGAGTTGGTTTTCGCTGTTGGGGTCGAAAAAAGCATTTTGTCCTTTTTTCATTAGTGACTGGTTCAGGTGCATACCTGAACCGGCGATGCCTAAAATAGGCTTGGGCATGAAAGTGGCGTGCAACCCGTGACGCTGGGCAATAGTACGCACCACAAACTTAAAGGTAACAATTTTATCGGCTATATCCAGGGCATCGGAGTATTTGAAATCGATCTCGTGCTGCCCGGGGGCTACTTCATGGTGGGAGGCTTCAATTTCAAAACCCATCTGCTCCAGAGTCAGCACCATATCCCGGCGGGCGTTTTCGCCATGATCCATCGGAGTAAGGTCAAAATAACCAGCTTGGTCGTGGGTGATGGTGGTAGGTTTGCCATCGCTGTCCAATTGGAACAGAAAGAACTCGGCTTCCGGGCCAACGTTCATGGTATAACCAGCTTCTTGGGCATCGGCAATAGCACGCCGCAGCACATAGCGCGGGTCGCCGGTAAAGGGAGTGCCGTCAGAGTTGTAGATGTCACAAATTAAACGTGCCACCGCACCGTCCCGTGGTTTCCAGGGGAAAATAACAAAAGTTGAGGGATCGGGGTGCAGATACATATCGGACTCCTCAATGCGAACAAAACCTTCAATTGAGGAACCATCAAACATCAATTCGTTATCCAGAGCCTTGTCAAGCTGCTCAACGGTAATAGAGACATTTTTTAATACCCCAAAAATATCAGTAAATTGCAGGCGTACAAATTTTACATCGTATTCTTTGGCCAGTTTGCGCACGTCATCGCTGGTTAGTAAGGGCATTTCAACGACACCTCTCTTTGAGCTTTGCCGGGGCAAATAAAAATCATTATTACCCCAGATAATGCATACTTAACAGCTTACAGTATATCACAAGCAGGGCAAAAAAGGCATTACGCATGATAATTTGCTTAATCATGCTTCTAAACTGTCATATGAGCGTTGGTAAAGGGCTAGATTCTACACTGCGTTCAGAATTATCACGCGTACCCGCACCACGATAAACGAATACAACTTAACTATGTTCAGATTAAGCTTGTCATCCTGAGCGATAGCGAAGGATCTTATCTTTTAAGATTCTTCGCTGCGCTCAGAATGACAGGATCCTTCTTGATATTCATAGTAATGACATGAGAAGAAACCGTCATTTTGAACTTGGCTAAGGATCTTGTCTTTTAAGATTTTTTACTTCGTTCCGAAAGACGTGCGGGTAAAAAAGAAGCCCGGTCCACTGGGAACAAGGCTGAGGATGGAAAAAAAACTATAAAAACAATAGCGCCTCGGTAAACAGGAATATAGTCTTGCTTACCCAAGGCGTCGTTGCCCAGTAGGTGTTTTTATTTTTTTAACTCATATGACATAATGACCGCCTCTGCTACCACCCGCATGGAAACCCGCTGATTCATGCTCTGCCGCTGCATGCGGCGGAATGATTCCGGTTCGGTAAGACCCATGCTTTCCATCAGGATCCCCTTGGCCCTTTCCACCAGTTTCCTGGTTGCCAGTGTTTCCTTTAAATCCCTGATGTTCCGCTCCAGGTTAATTACTTCCTGGTAGTTGACCAGAGCCAGTTCAACGGCCGGCAGTAAAGTGGATTCACTGACCGGTTTGAAAAGCAGAGCGTATACTCTGGCTTCCCTGGCCTTTTCCATAATCCCGTGATGACTTGATGAAGATGTGACCAGCACCGGGGCCAATTTGTCCTCGTGCGCAATCCTGGCTATCTGTAACCCGTCCATACCGGGCAGGGATGCGTCAATAATTAGCAGGTCAGGCTGTCTGCTACGGATTATTTTCAGCGCGCTTACACCGTCACCGGCCTCACCTACTACCCAGTAGCCGTACTTGCTTAACATAGCCTTGATGTTTTTGCTCCAGGTAGTATCGGCGTCCGCCAGAACGATTCTATATTCACTCATGGAGTTTTCCTCCTGTGCAAGAATCGGAGAATACAAATGCCCTCAGCGCAGGATTATTCCTGTTGAGGGCATCATTGCCGTTTTTTTTGACACATCATTGTATCAAGTACTTTTCAATAAAACTTTTAAGCTTTTAAACTTATCTTATTATAAACTAAAAATTTTAGTAAAAGCAATACTTAATTTAGGTTAGCCTAGGATTGCTTCCACTTCCGCCGCGTCGCAATCCATCACGTAAGTAATGCCTGTTACGTCAGCTGCCTCTCTGGTGAGGGATACCAGGTCGGTTCTGGTGATGTGCTCCAAGCTGAATTTACGCGCTCCGCACATGAATTGTCTTAATCCCTGGGCCAGGCGTCCGAAATAGCTGTACACGCCAATGGCACCCACGGGCAGTTCGCTAAAAGCATCCGGACCCAGATTGTTTTTGAGTTCTTCAACAGCGATAAAGACCTGCTCGAGTTTATCACCGTATTTTTTATATTCGTTGGGTACCTTGCCTATTTTAATGGCTTCACCAACAGTTTTGCCTACCATGGCGGCGCTCAAAGCGGAACGGGCCATGCCGATAGCTTTGGTGTAGGGAGCACCCATGGCCAAACCTTTATACATGTGGTCTTCCAGGGTAAATCCGCCGGCTATGGCTACAGGCGGCAAGTAAGCACCTTGGGCCGCAAGCCTGTCAAGGCACTTAACCAGCAGAGCCTGCAGATATACAGTGGGTACACCCCACTCGTTCATCATCCGCCAGGGGCTCATCCCGGTACCGCCGCCGGCGCCGTCCACGGTTAACAAGTCCAGTTTGGCGTCTGAGGCATACTTGACTGCCCGGGCCAGATCGGCGGGCCGATAAGCGCCTGTTTTTAGCATGACGTGTTTGGCGCCGGCATTGCGCAGCGTTTCCACCCGGGCCATAAATGTTTCGTACTCTACAAAGCCAATACGGGAGTGACGCTCAAACTCTTCAAACGAGCCGGCTTTATAAGCTTCCTGGACCTGCGGATTTTCGGGATCCGGCAGTACGATGTAACCGCGGCCCTTTAACTGCAGCGCCCTTTCCAGAGAATTTAGTTTAACTTCACCGCCAATATCTTTGGCGCCCTGCCCCCATTTTAGTTCTACCGTGTCCACGCCTAGCTTTTCGATAACGTATTCCTGAACACCCAGAGAAGTGTCCTCTACATTGGCTTGTACGGCGATAAACCCATTGCCGTTATTCCAGTTTTTGAAATCGCTGATGCGCTTAACCATGTTGGGGGAGTGAATAATCCGACCGTTTTTGATTTCCGAGTTGGGGTCCATGGCGCAAACGTTTTCACCAATGACAATGCCGACACCACAGATGGCGGCGCCCGCTGCCAGGTGATTCCAGTTGTTGGCGGCCACATCGGTGGAGCCCATACCGGCTACCACTATGGGCAGGTCCAGTTTAATCTCACCGCCGGCACCTACCGAGCTCTCCAGGCTGACAGCTGGGAAAATAGCCTTGTCGGAATCGGCTTCGATGCCAAAGGCGCCAACTGCGGTGCCCATGATATTAAAATGTGAATAATCAACTGGATAGTCTTTTTGGGACGCCGAAGTGCTTTTCCCAAAAGGCTGGGGGTAAAGAACTTCTTTGCCCCTGACTGATGATTTGCCTATCTCGCATAAACCAGGACACCCGTCCAGGCAGGTTACACACATCCCGCTAAATGGGCATTTGCTTTCCCCGGTGCGTAAACGGGTTAAAGTTGCTGCACTGGCGTTGACTCCATTACTAAAGCTCATTTATCCATCCTCCAAATGTACAGTAATTTTTCTCTCTCTTTTTTCTCGGCTTTTTTTTCTGTGACTGGTTATCTATGACAGTTAAGTGTGCAGTCACCTGCTATTTATTTATGGTGTACTGCGTTATTGCGGCCCTCCTTTGCTAAACTAGTTGTAATTTAATAATTGCGCAGGTACTCATCCAGTTCCCATTGGTGTACGTGGTTCTGGAAATTTTCACACTCAATTTCCTTACTATCCAGGTAGCGTTCATGGATGTGCTCACCCAGCGCCTGCATGACAACATCATCGGCAGCCAGCGCTTTAAGGGCACTTTCCAGGTTGCGGGGCAAGCCCATTTTCCGGATGATGTTCTTAATTTCCCAAACCGGTATATCTTCAGACAGCGATTCGGGTAGGGACAGCTTGCGATTTATTCCATCCAGTCCGGATTGCAGCGTTGAAGACATTACCAGATAGGGATTGCTGGCCGGGTCCGGACTGCGTAGTACCACCCTGGTATCAGCGCCACGCCAGGATGGTACACGAATCATGGCGCTGCGGTTAATCTGCGACCAACCTGCCAGCACCGGGGCCAGATCGTTGGTTGAGATCCTTTTATAAGAATTAATCAGCGGATTGGCCACGGCCGTAAGGGCTCCGGCGTGCTCAATAAGACCGGCTATGAATTGTTTGGCTGTTTTACTTAAGCCGTCTTTGGCAGATTGCTGGTAAAAAGCGTTTTTATCGTTTTGCCATAATGATAGGTGTAGATGTAAGCCCGAACCATTAACTGTCGCCACGGGTTTGGGCATGAAAGTGGCATGCAGACCATGCCTCTGGGCAATAGTGCGGACTACGAACTTAAAGGTGGTAATACTGTCTGCCATGGCTAGAGCGTCGTCGTCCTTAAGGAAAATCTCGTGCTGGCCCGGAGCAATCTCGTGGTGGGATGATGAAACATCAAATCCCATTTCCTGCAGCGTCAGCACCATGTCCCGGCGGGCGTTTTCCCCCATGTCCACGGGGGTAAGGTCACAGTAACCCGCCTGGTCGTGGGTGGTTACGGTGGGTTTACCCGCTTCTTCGGTTTGAAACAGGAAAAATTCAATTTCTGCTCCCACCTGCAGCTGAAAACCCATTTGTTCCGCGACGGCCAGGTTTTTTTTCAAATTGGAGCGTGAGCATGCGCCAAATGGTGTGCCGTCCGGGTTCAGCACATCGCAGGTTAACCTGGCTACTGCTCCCTCCCGTGGGCGCCACGGGAAAATGACGAAACTTGAAGGGTCCGGGCTCAGCAGAATATCGGACTCAAGTCGACCGACAAAGCCTTCGATTACTGAACTGTCAAAACTAATCTGCCCTTCCAATGCTCTAGGCAGTTCGTCTACAGTAATGGCGATGTTCTTCAGAGCACCGAACATATTGGTAAACTGCAGGCGGATAAACTTGACGTTGTTCTCTTGTGCTTTATCTATGACCTCTTGCTTGGTAAATGCACCCACAACGTTAACCTCCTCAGGGTGAAACGTTTCCGGGGCAAAATAAAAACGCCCCATCAAGCCTGCATATTTGCATGCCTGAAGGGACGCCATTGCCCCAAAAATATTTCACACCTACATTTATTAGTATAATGTGACTAGAAAAAAAATCAACCTGTTGACAGAAAATATACTGTATACTTACTGTCGATAATTTAATATATCATTATTTTTGCAGAGTCACAATAACGTTTTTTGCTATTTTTGTAATTGGTATGCACTTATCCATACTGCGTCGCTGCAGATACCGGAAAGCTTCTTTTTCAGTCATGCCGTGGGCTTCCATCAATAATCCCTTGGCCCGTTCCACAATCTTGCGGTTCTCTAAATCTTTCTTAATGTTTTTTATTTCGCCTTCCAAAGTCGCTATGCGATTAAAAAAATTTAGGGCTACTTCGATGGCGGGCAGTACTCCTGCTTCCTGCAAAGGTTTGACAATCATCCCGTATACGCCAGTTACCTGGGCTATATCAGCCATGTCTCTGTCGGAGTAAGTTGTGGCAATCAAAACCGGCGCCAGGCGGTGGTCACTAATTTCCCGGGCCAAGGTCAAACTACCACCCGGCAGGTCGTCATCTACAATAATGGCATCCGGGTCGCGCTTTAGTGATGCCTGCAATGCGCTCCTGGCGTCATTAGGCTCGGCTATTACCAGATAACCGGACCTCTGTAATATATCCATTAATTGCTGGTGCAAAGCTTTATCAGCATCGGCAACTATTAATCGCGTTCCAAGCATAGCACCACCCCTGCTCACCGGGAGTCAGTAAACATTTTAACACGCCCGGTCAAATCAGCACAAGCAGGTTTGCAGCTAAGCTAGTAAATATAAAAAACCCACCATGCCCCTACACGGAGCACAGCCCTCAGGTCATTGTGAACCAATGCCTATGTCATTCTAACCAATGCCTAATGTCATTCTGAACGAAGTGGAGAATCTAGATCCTTCGCCAACGCTCTTATATGACAGCATCCCTTTGCGGAACCACAATTGCTTATCGAAAGGCAGCTTAAATTCATAGATTCTTCGCTGCGCTCAGAATTACCACGCGTACCCGCACCACGATAAACGAATACAATCTACCTTCGTCAAGATTAAGCTTGTCATCCTGAGCGTAGCGAAGGATCTGGTCTTTAAGATTCTTCGCTGCGCTCAGAATTGCAACGCATACCCGCACCACGATAAACGAATACAGTCTACCTTCGTCAAGATTAAGCTTGTCATCCTGAGCATAGCGAAGGATCTGGGTTTTAAGATTCTTCGCTGCGCTCAGAATGACAGGCTTAAAAGGTTCTTCAATTCATGTATTCATAGCAATGACAGGCTTAATGACAAGGTTCTTCACTTCGTTGTATTCATAGCATTACAATTCACTAGACCTTTTTAATTATTTATGAAAGCTATTTTTCCCCTTTATTGAAGCAATTCAGCCAGCATAGCAGATTCAGTGACGGGCTCATAGCAGGCCCGATCACGGCATACATATGCTGCGGCCCGGCCGTCTACCGGACGTCGCTCCTTTATGTCCGGGGCCAGTTTTTCGAGCGCTCTTCCTTCTTCGTCACCGGGATAATAAATAAAAACGGTATCGGGATCGTAACGGCGTTGTGACATATCCAGCATTTCCTGTACTGCCTGGTCGTCGCGGTCCCCGGACACGGTAACACCGGTCACGGCGCCGGCGGAAAAAAGCAGGGCGGTGACAAAGAATGTGTAACCCTGCGGGTGCTCCGCTATGGTGCCGGCAAAAGTGTTAATTAAAGTCCGGGCCGTATCTTCCATTTCAGTGTCCCCAGTGATGGCAGCCAGAACGAGCATGTTCAAAACCATCACCGAGTTACCGGACGGAAGAGCCCCATCGTACACTTCCTTGGGACGGGCAATAAGCTGTTCGGCGTCGCTGCCGTAAAAGAAAAAACCGCCCTTTGAGGCATCCCAGAATAAATCCCTGGTTTGACCGACCAGTTCAACTGCCCGCACCAGATATTCGGGCTTGAAAGTGGCCCGGTATAGCTCAATCAGTCCCCAGGTCATCAATGCGTAATCATCCAGATAGGCCTCATAGGCCGCTTCGCCATCCCGGTAACGGGCTAATAAACGGCCGTCTTCCCTGAATAGTTTGCCGCGTATGAACGCTTCTGCTCTTTGTGCAGCTTCTAATAGGCTAACCTCGCCCAGCACGGCCGCGCCTCGGGCCAGGGCGGCAATCATCAGCCCGTTCCAGGCAGTGAGTATCTTGTCGTCTTTATGCGGGTGCACTCTCTTTTCCCGGTGCTCAAAAAGTTTTTGCCTGACCTCTTCCAACATAGTAACCAGTTTTTCCGGCTCCAGACCTAGTTCCGTAGCTCTCTCGTAAGGCAGGCCGTTGATTAGGTTGGGTATACTTTGCCCTTCAAAATTGCCCTTGGGGGTGATATCGTAAACCCGGTTATATATGCGGCCCTTGCCCTCGCCAATCAATTTTTCTACTTCGGCGGGGGTCCAGACGTAAAACTTACCCTCAACCCCTTCGGAGTCAGCGTCCTCGGCAGAATAAAATCCACCTTCCGGGTGCGTCATGTCCCGGAGTACATAGGTGAAAATCTCTCTGGCTGCCCGGGCATAAAAATCATTATTGGTGGCCTGATAGGCTTCCAGGAATGCCAGTGCTAACAGCGCATTGTCATAAAGCATTTTTTCAAAATGCGGCACCAGCCAATACTGGTCTGTGGAATAGCGGGCAAAGCCAAAACCCACATGGTCGTAGATGCCGCCCCGGTACATAGATTGTAGAGTTTTTTCAGCCATGCTTAAGGCTTCTTCATTGTCTGAACGTTTCCAGTAGCGCAGTAAAAATATAATATTGTGAGGGGTGGGGAATTTTGGTGCTGAACCAAATCCCCCACGCTGGCGGTCAAATGAGCGGCGCAGATTGTTATAGCATTGATCCACAATTTCCCCCGTGTCCATCTCAACTTCAGCAACTTCGGGATGGAAGCGCAATTGCTCCACGATCTGATTACCCGCCCGGGTGATCGAATCCCGGTCCTTTTGCCACTTGGCGGTCACCTGCTCCAGGATATCCAGTAAACCTGAGCGGCCCCACTTGGTTCGCTTGGGGAAATAGGTGCCCGCAAAAAACGGGTTTTTGTCCGGTGTCATCAGCACGGTCAGCGGCCAACCGCCTTGCCCGGTAAGGGCCTGGCAGACGGTCATGTATATATGGTCAATATCGGGGCGTTCCTCACGGTCCACCTTGATCGAAACAAAGTGCTGGTTAAGATAATTTGCCACTTCCTGATCCTCAAAGGATTCCCGCTCCATTACATGACACCAATGGCAGGTGGAGTATCCCACGCTTAGGAATATCGGGCAATTGCGTTTTTCTGCCTCTACAAAAGCCTCGTCCCCCCAGGGATACCAGTCCACCGGGTTATTTTTATGCTGAAGCAGATACGGGCTTTTTTCGTTGGTGAGCCTGTTGGCCATAAAAAATAACCTCCTGAAAACAATTTGAGGTTATTATCCCAAAAAGACCTTGAAAGATTAAATAAAATTCTAAATAAATATTAATAGTACCAAAAATCTTTTCTCCCGTACGAAAATTACAGCAAGTACACATAAAATCTTGGACTTTACTTGGAAGTAAATAAGATATATAATAATTAATAATAGGTAAATATTTCAGTACTCCTTAGACATTGTATTATAATTAAAAACAAGGTCGGCGATTACCAACATTAATGTAGTCGCCGTATGTTTTTGTACTTTTTTATTTTAGAAAAGGGAGTCGGGAAAGGTAGATAAACTATGTCAAGACAAATATTTATTACTCAGCTGGACAAAGAAAGATTACAGAAACTTATTGATGGCGCTAAGGAATTTGAACCAGGCAGCAAAGAATACCTAAGAAACCTTGAACAGGAACTAAACTTGGCCCAAGTGGTAGCTTCCGAAAAAGTTCCTCATGATGTGATTACCATGAATTCAAAGGTATTGTTGAAGGATTTAGAAACCGAAGAAGAAATGATTTATACTCTGGTTTACCCCGCTGATGCCGATCTGACAGAATATAAAATTTCTGTATTGGCCCCCGTAGGGACGGCAATATTGGGTTTCCGTGAGGGTGAAGTCATTGAATGGAAAGTTCCCGATGGTATGGTTCATCTGAAAGTGGAAAAGATTCTTTACCAACCAGAGGCGGCTGGCGACTTGAACTTGTAATCAGTAAGTTTAGTTTTACTAATGAACATTTGACAATGCTTGAGAAAATAACTATAATTTTACTAAATTTAATGTACAAATGGGTATTTCGCGGGCTTGTGAAATACCCATTTGTATTTTGCTTTATATTTTACATTAAATGGCTTGTTTTGAAAGGTTTAAAATGGAGAAGTATATCATTTCAATCCAAACATTTGAAAACATTATAAGAAGTTTAGTACGGTTGGAAGAGGAACAAGATTTACTTATTGAGCGGTTTTTCTCAAAATCCAGTGCTGTTGAGCGGGCTGAGATGGTTCATTTGCTTGAAAGATATATCAAGCAGATGAACCAATTTTTAAGCGTTATAGAAAAAAGGGATACCCCGGAAAGAAAACTCCCCTTTATAATTATTGGTTGCGAGATTGAGGTCGAAGATATGCTTAATCGAATTCATAAGCAGTTAAGATTGGTAAGTCCCCTGGAAGAAAACATACAATTTGGTGATGTGTCGACTTTTTCACCGTTGGGTAAGGCTTTATTGTTAAAAGGCGTTGGCAGTATCGTGAAATTAAATTCGTTTTCTGGTAAAATTAAATACAAAATTATAAAGATAAGTTTATAAGCTTTAAAATACAAGGAGCAATTTAGCGGTTATTTTAATGCTTGACAGCTTAAAAGATCCTAAAATTACATTTGCAATAAAAATATTTCTGGTAGCCAGTGTGAACCAAACTATGAACCCGGCCATAATCTATATTAAGGCAACCGGGATGCTGTGGTATCTTTCCGGTTCCGGCAATGGCGCCCGCCTTTTAAGTACTAATGGGGGGCGTCTTTTTATTTGTAAAAATGCAGTTTGATGCCAAGCCATAGGCGCAAATCGGTATCACATGCACACTAAATTTAAAATAGGAGGGATAGATTCGATGTGCGGAATTGCAGGCTGGATTGACTGGGGTCGGGACCTTACCAGGCAAAGGGCAGTTATGGAAGCGATGGGCAGGACACTGGCAAACCGGGGGCCTGATGCTGAAGGATTTTGGTATTCCCGGCACGCTGCTTTTGCTCACCGTCGTTTAATTGTCGTGGACCCGGAAGGCGGGGCCCAGCCCATGATCCGCAAACGTGGCGAGAGGCAGTTCGTGCTGGTTTATAACGGAGAATTGTACAATACACCGGACCTGCGCAGGGAATTGGAAGCATTGGGGCATGCATTCAGGGGACACTCGGATACCGAAGTGCTGCTTGTTTCGTATATTCAGTGGGGCGAGGATTGCGTGGAACGTTTAAACGGCATTTTTGCCTTTGCGGTCTGGGACGAAGCAGACCATAAACTCTTCATGGCCCGGGATCGGCTGGGTGTAAAACCTCTCTTTTATACTGTACGTAACGATCGCCTAATTTTCGGCTCTGAGCTGAAAGCGTTGTTGGCCCACCCGGAAATACAACCTGAAATTAATGCCGAAGGGTTGGCTGAAGTACTTGTGATGTGTCCAGGACGCACACCCGGACACGGAGTATTCCGGGATATTGCCGAGTTAAAACCCGGTTACTGCCTCCGGTTTGACCAAGGTGGCCTGCACATGCGCCGCTACTGGAAATTGCAAAGCCTGCCACACGAGGACGACTTGGAAACCACAGTGGTAAAAGTGCGGGAGCTGTTTAAAGACACCGTGGAACGACAGTTGGTGGCGGATGTGCCGGTATGTACACTGCTTTCCGGGGGTATCGACTCCAGCGCGATTACGGCTTATGCTGCCCTTGCTCTTAATCAGGGCAGGCAGGGACCTATTCATACCTATTCCATTGATTACGTGGACAACGATCGTTATTTCAAACCGAGTTTGTATCAGCCCAACTCCGATAGCCAGTGGGTCAAACGAGTTGCGGATTATCTGGGCACAGTGCACCATTCCTTTTATATTGACACACCTGAATTAGTAGATTCGTTGGCCATGGCGGTTCGGGCCCGGGACCTGCCGGGCATGGCTGACGTGGATTCATCACTGTACCTGTTCTGCCGCGCCATTAAGCAAGATGCTACCGTTGCCTTGTCGGGCGAGTGCGCTGACGAAATTTTTGGCGGCTACCCCTGGTTTCATAACAAGGAAGCGTTTAATAATGCTTCTTTCCCCTGGGTGCATATGATTGACGAAAGAATGAGTTTACTGGCACCTGACATTGTGGACCTGATTCGGCCTAAGGAATACCTTAGTCAGCGTTACCAGGAGACCTTAGATGATGTGCCTTACCTTCCCGGTGAAAGCACCCGGGAAGGTAAGATACGGGAATTGCTCTACCTGACTATCAACTGGTTCATGGCCACATTACTTGATCGAAAGGACCGCATGAGCATGGCGCTGGGGCTGGAAGTGCGAGTTCCTTTTTGTGACCATCGGTTAATGGAATATGTCTGGAATATCCCTTGGGCCATGAAAAATACGGGCGGGATTGAAAAGGGCATTTTCCGGCGGGCTATGGCCGGGGTGCTGCCCGAAGAAGTTCTGACCAGGCGTAAAAGCCCGTACCCCAAAACCCATAACCCTGCTTACACCGGAGCGGTACGCGGTTGGCTGAACCAAATCCTGGCGGACCCTGCATCACCGCTGCTGCGGTTCATTAATGTAGCCCAGGTCAAAAAGCTGGTCAATGCGGGCGACGCTTCCTTCACCAGACCCTGGTACGGTCAATTAATGACCGGGCCGCAGCTTTTTGCATACCTAATTCAGCTGGATATCTGGTTGCGGGAGTATAAAGTTACCGTTTGTTAAGTTTTATGTCATTGCTATGAATCCAACCACTGTATGGGCGCATTTAACTAGGGG
>JAENYQ010000159.1 GCA_016841675.1 Desulfotomaculum sp. | reverse complement strand
CTAAGACCATCATTGATGGTGCTACAAAGTGAACCAGGAGAACCTGGTATGCATCCAGTAAACAGGCATTCGTGCACGGGATTTTCCTAGAAGGGGTCAGACCCTCGCTAAGGCAACACGTTAACGCACTAAAGTATTGCGGGTGTTAGAATCCCCTGCCGGTGTACCGGGCAGGGGATTTGCATAACACTCAATATCGGAAGCAATTTGTTGCCTTCAGCAGCATTTAGTTTATACATAATTAATTTAGTTGTGAAATTAACTGTGGTAAGATATAATATCCTTATTAAAACCCCATTTTATGGGAGATGTGAATAGGTGGAGAATGCTTACTTATTAAACAATGATATAATAAAATAAAAGTGCTGAGGTTTTGGGAGCATTGGGTATAAAATAGATACGGAATAAAATTCTAACTGTTGAATGGGTTCTTAGTCAACATGCCAGAATTAGAGCTGGACAGCGTTGTGTTAAAGATTTCGAAATGGTTATTGCAATTGCAAATGGAGAGATTTTAGAGAATTATCCGGAAGATCAAAGGGGCCATAGTTGCCTGGTGCTTGGTTATACCAGAGATGGAAAGGCCTTGCACGCAGTATGTGGTTATGACCCATCCGGTACTTTGGTAATAATTACTGTTTATTTTCCAGAACCGCCTAAATGGAAAGATCCTAAAACGATAATCTTCATTCTTTTTAATAATGAAACGAAAGGAGTGGGATATATTGAATTTTGTTAGGAAAGTTGCAAATAGCAATATATTAGCTAGCATTATTGACATACCCGAAAATCTAAGAAACAAGAAAGTTGAGATACTAATATTCCCCTATGAAAATTTGGATTCGGAAGCCATTATAGACCAAAAACCTAAAAGAGTATATGCATATTATAAGATAGGGAAACATGATGTTTATACATTCGAAAACGAAGAAGTTTATAAGCGTACGGGCAGTAATTGCATCATATCTTATTCTCTTGCAGAGTAGCTTTCTATTAGCACAGCATTTGTAAGAAAAAAAGGGGTCAGACTCTTAACTTATTAGCTTATTGCGAACTACAGCAAAATAAGTTAATAAGTTAAGAGTCTGACCCCTTTTTATTTCACAATTCTCCAGGTTCTTTTCCTTATTTCACAAAAAGATAATTAATATCCAAATTATTGATGCAAAATAAAAGGAAAATTGTTGTTATTAATAGAATAATAAACAAATTTTTAAATTATAGGTGGTGTACCATAAGGGCCAAATAGCTATTAGTTAATTAATAGTTGTTTTGGCCCTTTTTTTTGTTTTAACCAAACCAAATAAACACATTCATTTAAATTATCCCGAGCGGGGATTCAAATGAATTACCTGGGCCGGATAATTGCTGAGCACAAGCATTCAGCAGTTATCCGGCCCTTTTTTTGTGTTTTTTTGTTTGACTCCTCCCTCGGACCAAACCAAGGAGGAGTTGGCAAATGAACAGAGTTATTAAGATTGGCCAGGAGTTAGTACCAGTTAGTGAAGAGCTTTACAGAGAGTATAACCGAATGCGCCGACGGGAGTGGTATATGAAATGGGACATTAAGGTTGGATGTATTCAAGTTGATGCTGTAAATGAAGTTGTTACTTTTAGGCCCAGTAAAGAGGATTCTATTGAACGGCTAGTTAAGCAGGGGGCGGATTTTGCAGATCCTCTATTGATTGAAGATATTGTCTGCGATCAAGCAACGCTTTTAGTTTTGCAGGCAGCCGTGGCCAAACTAAACCAGGCGGAGCAAGCACTGATTAAGGCTCTGTATTATAAAAACCGCACGGTAAGAGAGGTGGCCAGGGAAGAAAATGTTTCTCATGTCGCTGTGGTTAAGCGGCATCAAAAGGTTTTGGACAAGCTGAGAAAATTTTTTACATAAATTTGGTTACCAAACAAGCTTGCTCGTTGGCTAGTTAGTGAAGGGATGACTAAGTTGGCGTGATAAAGGGGGGATTAAATGAATGAAGGCGTGTCACAGCGTGTCACAGGGACGGTTCCGTTGACACAAGAAAGGCGTGTGTGTCACCGAAACCGTCCCCGAGACACGCCCGAGTATACTTTATTTATTTTACTTATCAAACAAACTTAAGTGAGGTGCATTTAATGAACTATTTGGAAGAAATTACTGCCTTTGCAGATTGGATCGAAACAAACTCGTTGGACTCAATAACACAGGTTTTATGGTACCACCTGATGGCCATAAACAATAA
>JAENYQ010000051.1 GCA_016841675.1 Desulfotomaculum sp. | reverse complement strand
GCCTATTTGGCATGCGCGTTTTTACTTTCTTGCTTAACCCGTTTGCTTATTCTTTCAAACCACCCTTTATATGGTATTTGGGATTATATGTTTTTCGAATGTACTCCTGCAATTACCCTCTCGGGTAAACATTGCCCGCATTGATAATGTGATAATGGCTATTTTAAAATCGGCTGCATAACGTTTAGTCACACCTCCAAGACCCAATTGCACGTATTTTAGCCCACTTGTCACAAAAAATAAAAAAAGCAGCCATCCCTATTGGACACTGCTTATATCAAACGTAGACCTAATAGAAAATTAACTATTAGACCACACATGGTATAATTTCCTTTCCAAAAGGGAGGCACAAACGTTTCCATTTATACCTTGTCGTTTAACCGCCATAGCAATTACCTTAGGCCAATTAACTCGGAAATCATAATTATTTAATTGTGTGGTTATTGTACCATCCTAATTTATCCTCAGTCAACATACTTTTTTCACTGCGCACTGAGAATGGGTAAAGATGACCGCAAGTCAAATCTCTAAAACATTATTGATGAAGATATCGGCTATTTGTGGATCAAATTGTATTATACCAATTTGCATGGCGCCTTAAACGCCGGTTAATGACCGGCGGGGTAAAAATGTGGTTTTTAATTTTTTACCGTCAAATTTTTGAATCAAGAAGTTACCCAAGTAATTGTCACACATATCCGGGAAGTCCAGCCTGTAATGGGAACCGCGGCTTTCCTCACGGGCCAACGCCGACAGGCTTATAGCCCGGGCCACGTCCAGCATCATCCCCAATTTCAGATTGCCTAGTGACTTTTGGCCAGCCAGTTTTTCTTCCAGAGCATCAATAGTATTCAAACACGCCTGCAGGCTTTCTGCATCTCGCAGCATCCCCGCTTGAGCAATCATTGTTTTTCTCAATGCCTCTTCCACGGCAGATAAATCTGCCTTTGGGATGTCGGGCTTAAATGGTGGCACGGGATCAGTGCCGGGCGTCCTCCTGCCGGTCCGCTGGGCATACAAGGCCGCCGCGTTCCCCGCCACGCGCCCCAGGGCTAAACACTCGGCCAGTGCATTGGCCCCAACCCGGTTGGCGCCGTGAATACCCCCGGCCACCTCACCAATAGCCCATAATCCAGGCATTTGGGTTTCTCCTCCCGGTTGCACCGCAATTCCGCCCATCGTGAAGTGGGCTACCGGTCCCACGTGCAGTTCCGAGGTGTGCGGCGATACGGCACCGGGTAATAACTTGTGGTATTTGGCAGGGTCTTTAATGGTGGACAAATCCATGATTACGGCGTCTCCATCCGGGCCGACACCCCGACCGGCGCTTATTTCAGAGGCTATGGCTACGCTCAGCTTGTCCCTGGTCAGCGTCTGTGTGTCATGCAGGTTATAAATGTTTCGAATATCCTCGCCCAGGCAGTTGCGCAGGGTTGCTCCAGCATTGGCCACAAAAACTTCATACAGGATGATCACCCGGGGTTTGCCGGGCATGCGCAGATAGGTGGGATAAAACTGAACAAATTCCATGTCCACTAGGGCTAGGCCGGCGTTAAGGGCCATAGCCTGCCCCAGGCCGACAGCACCCGGGACGTTGTTTGTGTGCAGGTACAAGCGGCCCGCTCCGCCGGTGGCCAAGATAACCGCCGAGGACTGCATAAAAACCGGTTCACCCTGCCGGGTATGTCCCCAGACGCCGCATACTCCATCGGTATCCTTTTGCAGCGAAATAATCGTGATTCCTTGCTCCATCCAAACACCCAGTGCTGCGGCCCGAGCCGCCAAGGGAGCGAGCAAGCCCACCCCGGAACCACTCGTGGTGTTCAGAACACGAGGAAACGTATGCCCTGGAAACTTGCTATAGCGCAGACCGCCATCGCTCCTTAGGGTCAGGGTCACCCCGGATTCCAACAGGAAGTCGGCTTCATTTTTTAGATTATTAACCATTACGGTTACCAGTTCCGGGTCATTTAAGTTACAGCCACCGGTGATAATGTCAATTAAGTGTTGACCGGCATCGTCTCCATGGTTACCCCTGCCCGGGATGGCAAAAAAACCTTTAGATATCGCCGTATTGTTCGCCTTACCGATCGCCGCCTCGCTAACCAGTAGCACGGTTGCGCCAGCAAGGCGGGCTTCCAGTGCTGCCCTGATGCCAGCCAACCCGCTTCCTATTACAAGCACATCAATTTGCCATTTTTTCATATTTGCGGCTTTTCGCCGATTCACCTCCTGAACATATTTTAAAAATTATATCATTTGCAACCGTAGTATACAGTTGATGATTTAACAAAGATTTAAAATTAAGCTAACTTTTTATGCTTGGCATGAGATGAGTTTTCCAGGGCGGAATTCCCCGGCGCTAAAGCACAGCAACTAGTAAAGGGTGGTAACAAAAAACGCGCCTGGCTCGGAAATGGTCGAAAGAGCAAACATAACGCGTAGTGCGATTTGTCGTTCACTGTGTTGACGCATCACAAATGATCCCCTTTGATTTATTTTTTTATCTGTGAGTACTAAGATGTCTATATTTTTAGGTTATTGCTACTCTTCATGGATATGCAAGGTGGCATTGCGAGCCATTGTAGTTAATAAGTCCAACGCTGCAATATTGCATATAACCGGGGCTCAAAATCCTTACCATGTTGGGTTAAAAAAACATGCTTAGACCGCAAGCCTTGATGAAAGCTTGCGGTCTTTATGTGTTTTATGCCAAATTTTAAACCCAGTACCCAAGGCCAAGAAAGGCGAAATTACAAAGGAGATGCGTCCCGTAGAATTTTGGACGTCCTAATTTTCTTTTAGTTTGCCCCTGAAGAAACAATCACTTTAACCTTCTGCATACCCAGTCCGCCCCGCCCGTCGGAAGCCAGCAGCAGGAATGTATGGGTACCCACATCGCTGTCCTGGGGCTCGAGAACAAGCTGAGAGCCTTTTATGGAGGCAAACCTGGGGGCATCTCCAGATAGACCAAGAATTAACTGGTCGCCGTCAGGATCGATGACTGATATATCCACCTTAACGGCACTGCCTGTCCGTACACCCTGGGTCGGAACGGGCTGCATGACGGGACTGCCGTTCCTGCCGAAGGAAGTTACCGTCAGTTTTCTGCTGGTGGTGCCGCCATTGCCGTGAGCATTAACAGTAAAGGTATATGTTCCCGCCGGAGCATTTGAAGAAAATATCAGCCGTGTACCGCTCAGCGTTACAAAGTCCGGGGCGTCGCTGCCCAAACTAAAACTCACGGGAGCCCCGTCAGGATCCGTGGCGCTGATCTGGACAGTGGTAATGAAGTTAAGTGTGGGCCCCTGACTGCCTACGCTTGGCTGCGTCACCGCCAACGCTGTTCCCCTGCCGGTTAACGACACTACCGTATCCGGTTCATCAGGGTCGTTGGAAGCAATGGCAACGCTGCCATTGAAGGTACCGGCGTTGCTTGGGCTAAAGCGTACTGTAAAACTGGCCGAACCACCCGGAGCGAGGGTACTGTTGGAAACATCATCGTTAACCAAATTAAATTGGGCGCCCGAAACTGTAATGGAACTTATAATCAGCTCCCCATTTCCGGTATTTTCTATAGTAAACTGAGCATCAGCCGAACTATTTACATATACATCACCGAAATCCTGAACACCGGAGGTGACGTATATTTCCCCGGCAATTATGACCCCGCTGCCGCCTAGATTTATGGTAACAGGATTTTCATTACTGTCGTTTGATGGTATGGTTATGCTGCCGCTGTAAGCTTTTTCGGTAACAGGCGCGAAACGTACCGTCAGGGAAGTGGAAGACTGCGGTGCAACAGTCGTGTTAGAAATATCGCCAACCAAACTGAATGATTCCCCTGTGGCACTTAGTTCTCCCAGATCCAGGGGACCGGCACCCTGGTTACTGATGGTCACTTGTTTTTCCAAACTGCTTCCCAGCGCAACATTCCCGAAATCGAGAGCTGTTGGGGCGACATCAATTTCCGGCGGTTCAGCGCCGGCACCGGACAGGCTGATGATTAACCTGTTATTATCCCGGTCGTTGGAATTCATAATCAAGCTGCCATTGTACGTATTTAAGGCCTCGGGCGTGAAGCGGACGGTAACGGTACCCGTCTCCCCGGGCGCCATTATCCGGCCGGATACGTTATCAGCAGTGAGGGTAAAAACCTCACTGTCATTAGTTATCATACCCGCACCGAAAACAAAATCCGTTTCAATTGGGTTTTGAACAGTAATGCTGTTGATATTTAAATTGCCGTTACCGGTATTTGTAATGGTCACATCCTGTTCAACATAATTACCTGGGCTGGTGTCGCCAAAATCAACCGAGCCTGGATTTGCTTCAATTTCCGGTTGTGCCGCCATGTAATGCAATTTGTTTTGTGATTCACCGCTTATGTGCATGTTGCCATTATTACCTATTACCAGGTCCTGGTACTTAAACATCCCCGGATTCTCGTCCCATTCCAACAGCGTTTGTTGGTCCAACCAGCACCGGTATTGTAGTTATAATTAATTTTTTTGTACCGGTAATTTTGTGGTAACAAAACACAGTTAACGGTGGTATTGTTTAATCGGTTTAATCAAGCGGTTCTAATCATCCGCATTATCACCACCGCGGCCTGGACCCTGGTGGTTTCCCCCTCGGGCTTGAATTTTCCGTCCGGGAAACCGGCAACCAAGCCTTTGGAATACGCCGCCACGACATACGGTCGCAGGTCCGGGGCAATGGTGCCAAGGTCAGCGATTTGACCGGCATTATCTTGACCAACACCCGTTCCCCCGACAGCTCTGGCCAGTATCCGGGCCATTTCCAACCTGGTAATGGCCCTTCTATAATTGGTAAACTCACCTTCATCCACCAGTCCCAGCTGCCTGGCCCGCTCAATACTCGGGCCGGCCCAGTATGCCGCGCCCGCATCCAGGTTGCTATGGCCCAAAGACGTTACCGTCATACTGATAAACTCGTCGACATGCACGCTGTTTCGGGGCTTAAACGTTCCGTCGGGGTAACCCGATAGCACACCTTTGGAGAAAAGGTCCATCACATCCCCGAAATACCAGTCGGTTGGCATTACATCGGGGAACTGCACTTGGGCCTGGTAAATATCGTCGGGGTTCCTTGGCGTCAGCAGGCAGACGCGTTTTTTTCCGTCCACAAAACCCTCGGCGATGATTTGGCCCAGGTTGTTTATATCGTACGCCCCGGTAAGCCTCCAACCCAACAGGGGGTCAATCAGGTAGTTAAGGTCCACCATTCCCCCTGTGGTCCTGTAGACAAAGGCGTGCTCAATTCCTTCTGTGGTGTCCGATTTACCTACAATGTAGCCGGCGTCGTTAATCCCGTAGGCCGCGCTGTCCGAGCCGCCCAGGGTCCCCAGGTCCGTCATCTGCAACTGGTTTATTTCCACCCAGTGACCGGCCGCAGGGTTAGTCACTCCTGTTCCGGGGGCGGCCAGGAAGGCATGGCTTTCCGGCGAACCCGCGGTTTCGGACCAACCTACAATGAAGCCTTCGTTATTCACATCATAGGCTGCGCTGTTCATGCCGCCTAAAGTGCCCAGCACCTGGAGGCCATAGGATGGCCTGTATCTAAAAGCACGAATTACATTGGCCAGTTCATTGGCTAAAGTAGGTTCGGTTGTCCGCACCTGGCCCACCGCGCCTCCGGCTTTAGCGGTATCAAAGACTTCTGCTGCCGGGGGCAAGTCCAGCCTGCCGAAAGTGCCGCCCGGGGGCAGATACGTTGAACCGCCGGTGGGATTTTTCACCCATAAGGCTCCGGTTACCTTGCCGTTGGCATCAAATGTGAAAGCTGTGGCCGGGCCCCTGGCATAAGGGTCTTCTACAACACCCAGATCTGTAAGCACATATTCATATTGGGGAAGCACCGCAAGGGTGGCCTGTACAGAACCTTTGCCCAGTTCCGCAGTTACCGTGACCCGGGTAATCTCATCCACTTTAAGGGCCAGAATATCAAATTCCGCGGCCTCTTTACCTTTCGGTATGGTTACAGTTGCAGGCAACTTGATAATCTATTCATTATCGGCTTTCAGCTGCACCGACACATCACTCTTGCCGGCAGGCAGGGAAAGGGTAACCCTGCCCCGGCACTGCAGGCCGCCAATAGCCTGACCGGGCTCGATGACAATGGATTTAAGGATTGTGCCGGTAGTCATGGTCACGGAGGGGTTAGGGTCACTTGTGTTGCCGGCCGCGTCCACTGCCATTACCGTGAAGGTGTACGTATTATCCCTGGCAAGATTCTTTATCGTGCGCGACAAACTGCCGCCGCCGGTTTTGTCTACCAAGTTGTCGTCCTTGAGTATCCAGTACCCGGTGACGCCTTCGTTATCGTCGGCCCTGGTCCATTTCAGTAGCAGGCTGGTTTCACTAACCACCTCGGATGTAAGGCGCCCGCCGCCGGGCCAGTAAGGAGGAACCTCATCCTTGGGAAGCGAAAGACTGCCGCTGCCACCGCCGCCTGTTGGTGGCCGAGGGGCCGCCGTCTCGGTCACGGTCACAGTGTAACTTTTGGTAGAGTTGTCTTCAGCATTTACGGTGTAAGTCACCGGCCCAGTGAAGTCGTTAGCGGTCACGCCGCTTTCCTGCAGTGTGTCACCCACATACACGCTCGCACCAGAGGACAGAGTGAAGGTCGCCTTCAGGGCGGCTATGTCCGTACCGTGCGGCACGGTCGCCGTGATGGCGCTCTCATCGATGACCGCCGTCACGTCTTGGTCCAAGGCAGTATTGGCCGCCGCGGTGAAGCTGAATGCGGTGATGTCCTTGGCGCTGCTCGAGGCCGCCGGCTCCCGGACCTCTATGCCAGTAATACCGCCTATATCAACACCCATTGCAGTTACCGTAATGTTGATGGTCTCCGCTGTGTCGTGGCTGGCCGTAACGGTGTAGTTACCGATGATGCCCTCTTCCACGATGTCAACCACTGTGAGTGTTCCGTCACCATCTTCTAGAATAGTAAAATCGCCATCCAGGCCGCCGAGCGCTATGTTTTCCGCATCGCGCACCTGAACCGTAAAGGTGAAGTTCTGGCTCACTTCCGGGCTTTCCGGATTGGTGCTCGCCGAAACGGTGCTGTTGCCCGCATCCGGGGTTGGTGTCGCAATTGCCGAGCCCATCACCAGCAAAGAATGATCTCCACCGGCAGAGATAGCCGTTACATCGTTAATACCATTAATCATTTCGGGGGTAAGTCTGTCGACATTATCTCCCTGTCCCAGTTGGCCTTTTTCATTACGACCAAAGGAGTAAACTTCGCCACTATCCAAAAGCACTAGTGTGTGCTGCCCGCCACCGGCGATGTTTTTTACCCCGTTTAAATCAGCAATTTTGGTGGGTACGTACACGTTTCCTGTATCCCCGTGGCCCAACCGGCCATAGGTGCCAAAGCCAAAGGAATAAACAGCGCCGCTTACCGTCGCCAGGGAATGAGCCGATCCAGCCGCTATTGCTTCCACCCCGCTTAAAGCCTCAATGACTTTAGGGGTGTACACGTCACTCGTATCCCCGTGACCCAACCGGCCGACTCCGCCATCGCCGAAAGAGTAAACAGCGCCGCTTACCGTCAACGCCAGAGAATGGGTTCCACCGGCCGCAATGGCATCCACCCCGTAAAAGTCTGGTATTTTGGTGGGCGTAGTCACAAAGCCGCCTTCATTCCCGAGGCCCAACCGGCCGGATCCATTGGCACCGAAGGAATAAACTTCACCGTCCGCCGTCAAAACTAGGGAATGGGCAGCACCAGCTGATATGGCTATTACCTCTTCCCCGGATAATGCCTCAATCTTGGTCGGTGTACTATTTCTGTCGGTATTCCCGTGGCCCAGCTGCCCACTGACGTTATAGCCAAAGGAATATACATCGCCGTTTTCAAGCAGCACCAGGGAGTGCTGCTTACCTGCGGCTACTGCCTTGGCAGGGCCGGGAAAACCAACTATTTTGGCCGGTGTATGATTGTAGGCCCCGGGTCTCGGACCCAAATAATACGCATCGTTTTTGCCAAAGGAATAGACATCGCCGTTTTCCATTAGCACCAGAGTATGTTCCGAGCCTGCGGATACATTTTTTACTCCGGTCAACCCCTCAATTAGTGTAGGCATATCCACGATGCCACCAACATAGCCGAGACCCAACTGGCCACTATAGTTGCTTCCGATGGAATAGACTTCACCGTTTGCGGACGCTGTCGGCTCCTCCCCACTCACGAAATTGGCCCAGGCCGCTAACAAAAACACAAGTACGGCCAGTTGAGTCAGCAACTTTATACCCTTCGATTTACCATTC
Organism: Desulfotomaculum sp.; assembly: GCA_016841675.1. GTDB lineage: Bacteria > Bacillota > Desulfotomaculia > Desulfotomaculales > Desulfallaceae > BRH-c8a. The sequence goes on along the minus strand of JAENYQ010000051.1, from coordinate 17,856 downwards.
ATTCAACAGCCTCCATTTTCTATCAAATTTGTTCGAATCAATCTTTTTTTGCCGCGGTTAAATATGCTCCGTAAAACGCATATATCATTGACCTATTATTTTGCACTTCCAAAAAAGAGTTTTTAATTTAAACAAGAGGTTTAAATGTATCAGTGGAATTTAAATAAACCACATCCGTAATTGTTTAAAACTTCGCGAAAATAAAAAAACACAATAGTTAAAATCAATAAAAGAATCTAGGTTCGTGTCATTTCAAATGAAACGAAGTGAAATAAAAAATTACTAAGACCGCTTAAAGTACTAAGATTCTTCGCTAAACTCAGCATGACAATCTTAGCCCAAGTTTCGATTTTCCATCATAAAAATCGCCCTAAAAATATTTTTTCATCACGTTATTACTGGGCTTGCGGCTTCAAAATCGCAAAAAAGTGCAAAAATAGTGACCTAAAAAAATTACCATGGAAATGGGTTCCATTGACCACAATATCCTTGCTTTGTTAACCTTAAATATGAAATAAAACACCATTTTTCGAAAGGATTATTACAAATGTGACAATAATTTACAAGTAGTGACCGAAAAAATTATAGAAATCCAGCAAACGCAAGCTTTTTGGGCATTTAAATCGAAACTTGGGTTAGCTATTTGACATATTAACTGGATTTTTCAGCACCCTCGTAATAAATAGGCTTTCTTATGTATTTTGGTTAAAGTTTAAAACGTTTTAATTAGTTAAGTACGGTCAAATAGAGGGATCCTTTTTACCGCAAATTACGACAGGAAATTACGACCACCCAATAGAACTATATGTAAAGGTGGTTTTTATTAGGAGGTTTGCTAAATGGCCGGTGAATTGATTCTCGTGGTCGACGACGAAATGGAAATCAGGGACTTAGTTTACCGATACCTGGCCAGAGAAAATTACCGGGTTGTTACAGCCGACTGTGGCGTGGCTGCGCTGCATATGGCCTTTAAACATCAACCCGACCTGATTATCCTGGATATTTTATTGCCGGATTTTGACGGCATCGAGGTTTGTTATCAGCTGCGCACCCGAACCAGTGTCCCGGTTCTTTTTCTGAGCTGTAAAGATGCCGATGAGGACAAAATACTAGGTTTGGGAGTTGGCGGCGATGATTACATAACCAAACCTTTCAGTCCCGGTGAATTGGTGGCCAGGGTAAAAGCTCATTTGCGGCGAGCCAATTTGTCTGAAATGGATGAAGAGCCAAGCCAGGTGTTAAGATTTCCCGGCCTGGAAATCGATCTGGCCAGCTATACAGTCCGCGTGGGCGATGAAAACATAACCCTACCTGCCAAGGAATTTGAAATTTTATCCCTGCTGGCCAAAACCCCCAACCGGCTATTCCGCACCGAGCAGCTTTACAACCAGGTCTGGAAGGAACACAGCATCGGTGACACCAGGACCGTGATGGTTCATATCAGCAACCTGCGTAAAAAAATTGAAAAAGACCCTGCCAACCCTAGTTACATCCTTACAGTCAGAGGCATTGGTTATAAGTTTAATACGAACTAAGATCCGCTTAAAAACTACCTAATTCGCTAAATGTTTATATTATGATTGTATTGCACCAAATTTAAGAATACCTAAAGCCAACCTTAAGTCCAGTTAAAGTTTCTGATTTGCAACAGGCACTGCACTTTTTGATTCTTTTTGTGTGGGGTGAAAAATGTCCTGGTTTATACCTGCTGAAATTGCGCAAATGGTTATGACCTCTGTGCTGGCGCTGGTATTGTTTTACCTGTACGCCAACGACCGCAGGCCATATTTAGTTATGTGGGCGCTGGGTTGGCTTTTTTGGTTTTTTAAGTATTTCTTCGAAATTGCCATGTTCTTAAACGGGGAAACAGCGTTTTTACTGACCGGTAATTTGTTATGCTGGCTTACAGGAGGAGTACTTCTACCGCTTGGTGTTTTAAATTTCTTGAATCAGAATAAACCCCTCTGGTTCTACTCCGTTGGCATAATAGCCGTTTGGATCGTGTGCTCCAATTTACTGAGTCTATCTTTTCTTTATCAAGCCATCCCCTTGTTTGTTTTTCTTGGCATCTTGTATATACTTGTGAGTCAAAAGTTCTAGCTACAAGCCACATCCTTATCATAGAGGTACTGCTCTTCGCGTTGTTTTTCGGCTATTATTCGATAGAGTTCGGTTTTTCTGAAAGCGCCGAAATTAAAAAAGTACTCGTCGCGGATTACCGAAAGCACCACTTCCACGGAGGGGATATCTCCCCTGACGGTTCTAAGCCAGCCGCCGTATTTTTTCCAGACCAGGCGGGGGTGCTTAACGGCCAGGATTTGCAGCAAGCCAAGGACGATGCAACCCAGGCTCACGAAACGCTCTATGGCCTCCAGTTTTTGGGCAATCTTTTCTTGCAGTTTCCGGTCTGTGATCTGGTTTAAGTCAAAGTTTTTCTTTTTGCTCAGCCGGGGCATTTTTTTACACCAGAAGTGATAACAGAAGCTTCCAATCAGGTGCTTGAGCGCTTTGAAGCTCACCTCGATCTTAAAGCGGAAACTGTAGGCCCGGATAATATCTTCTGGCGCCCAGTGAAGGTTAGAGCAGAGCAGGATAAATTGTTCACCGTTCATCTGCACCAATACGAAACGGACCTTTTGCTTTGCCGGTTTCCAGATCAGGTCCAGGCAGTAGTAGGATATTTGAGTCTTTTTCCCGTAAAGCCGTATTACAGAGGTGGTAAACGCCTGTTTTTTCTGGGTAAACAGGCTGACCAGTGTAACTTTTTTACCGTAGATAGCTGGCCTGCCCCGGCCACCTTTTGACACTGCAGGCTCATAGGCCACGATATTTTTCTTGGCCCGGGTAAGCACATGCAAAAGACGCTGGCCTTGGTCGCTCAAGCATTCCCCGGCCATGATGAAGGAGGTTCCTACCGCGTAATAGGCATCCGCGATCAGCATAAAGGGTTTACCCAGGTTGCGGGCCGCTTCTTGCGCCTGCTGGAGTCCCAGGGTAATGACACTGTGTTTTTCCTTCCCCCCCACCTGGGGCGCTTTTTTCCCCTGGAAGCGGTGGATCGCCTGGACGCCTTCTTGGACCTGTGCGGTTACGGGGATACAGAAGTGATGGTTCAGATTGCCAACCAGAAAGCCCAGAATTCCGAAATGGTGACCGAAAGTGTACGGCGCTTTGCCCGCATTCTCCGAGGATTGGTGCAGTTTCTTATTTCCGGGCATCTTCAAGCCCTCTTTGCTCAGCTTAATCCCGTCTAAAACCATCATGGCCATGCCATTGAACTGAAAAAGCGGGATCTGCTTCGGGATAAAGCGCTGCCAGAAGCGCATCAAGACAGAAAGGTCCCATGAAGAGGCTTCGAAGAAGTGTAAAAGACTGTTGTACCATTTGGGATCCAGCTTCAACCAGCGGACAAAAGCCGTTACGCCGTGGTGGTCTAAGCGGATCATCATGCCAAAAAGGGAGACGGCGAACCAGCCAGAGGCGCGGCCCCGGCTGAAGCAGGAAGCAAAAGCGCCGATCATGGCGCACAGTTCGGTGATCACCGGGCCTCACCTGCTCTCTGGCGTTTACTTAAGCCCTGCAGGCGGTCAATGGTTTCCGGGATAATCTGTTTTTGGCCCTGCTTTTCCAGCCACCGGGCCGTGGCCTCTAAGAAGCGGTCCATGTCAACGGCCAGCATGGCCCGCCGGTAGGCGGAGTTTTCCGGAGAAAAATAGTGCCGCCTTCTCATACAGCCCAGTTCCTGTAAGGGCTTTTTGGGCAGCGTCTCGACCATGCGGCTGATCTGCAGAAAGCTTCTAAGCCCCAAAAGGGCGGCCAGGACAAGGACCGATAAGGGGGTGCTAAACCGAAAGCGTACCCCGCAGGGATTTCTGGGATCGGGTACGGCTTCCATGTGCAAGACGAGTTCTTTGAGCTCCAACCGGTTTAAGTCCAACAAAGGAGGCGGTTCGGTTCCCGATAGCATAAAAGGCGTGGGAAAGGCGGCGCTTAGCTGCTTTACGGAATCGGGGTACAAAGGTCTGACCAGGTGGGTTTTGCTCTGGCCGTGGGGATAATATTTTCCGTTACTGCGCCGAAAGCCTCGGGTCTTGCCCAGGGGGATGAACCCGGCCCCGCGGTAGCAGCTGCCGCGAAAAAGGGTGTGGTCGACAAAGGTTTCGGCCAAGAGCACCGGGTGGTGGTACTTTTCCTGCCAGTCTTGCGAGATGCGTTGAAAGACAAGGGCCAGGGTCTTGGAAGCCAGATTGGGAGTCTGCACCCCCTGAAGGATCAGAAACCTTGAATTGTTAACGATATATTTAAGCCTTTGCAGCCTTTGGGGGATGCTCCAGCCGATCCACTGGTCCCGGGAGGCGCTGGTAAAAGTGCCGCTGCAAAAGCCCAGAAGCTCGACCCACTTTTCGTCGTGCATGGCCACATAGCGAATGGACTCGCCGACCAGGTGCTTGAAACCCAAATAGTGGTGTTCTTTCATCAGCTGATCCCACGGCTTTCGCTCGATTTCGGTGATAGGGCGCACTACTAGCCTGTTTAAATCGATTCGTTGATTTTCTTGCATTGCGCCTTGCTCCTTTCCGGTTTATTCCTCTGGATTATAGAGGAAAACCGGAAAAAAAGCAAGTACCGGAATTAGAATCAGCAACCATAGGAATCTCGAAGCCCTTGCTGTGTTAAAGACCTTCGTAGCCTGACGGCTATAGTTTTAAAGTGACGATTTAGTTTTCAAAGAACGTAGTCTAAATGGTAATATTTAGGCTGTGAACTTTTGACTCACAAGGTATATAATAACCGGCATAATATTAATCCGAAGTCGCAAGAGAAAACTGCCGGGGCAGATTATTACCGGATGCTGCCTGATCTTGCTGGGCATGCACCTGATGAATTATCCCCTCCTTGTGCATATTGAGATGCTCTCGGCCTGGGGCTATCTTATTGCCGGCACTATAACGTGGATTACCGCCAACGGGATGCTGCTTATTTATTACCAGAGCATCAGAATAAAATTAAGCGACAGCGAAAAGCGTTTCCGACTGCTGGCTGAAAACGCCCGGGATTTAATTTACCGTTATCGGCCGGGGAACAAGCCCCAGGTGGAATATATCAGCCCTTCGGCCATAGAAATCACCGGTTATACACCGGAAGAATTCTATGCCGACCCCGCCTTTTTTAATAACTTACTGCAACCGGACACACAAACTTCACCCGAAGCAGCCCGGGAGCCTGAACTCACGTCACCGAATGCCCTCCTGCAATGGAGACACAAAAAAGGGCATATTGTTTGGCTCGAACACCGCAGCACTCCTTTTTACGATAAACATGGCAACCTTATCGCCATCGAAGGTATTGCCCGTGACATCACCGACCGTAAAAATGCTGAAGAGCAAATAACGCGTCTGGAAGAATCCAGACGCCACCTGTTAAGCGACATTTCGCACGACCTGCGCACCCCTATGACCTCAATCCAGGGCTTTGTTGAGGCGCTGCGGGACGGTGTCATAACCGACCCTAATGAGAAAAAGAAGTACCTGGATGTAATTCATGCCAGGGTATTGGGTATTAACAGGTTAATGCGTGATTTATTTCAGTTGACCAACCTGGAGGCAAGCCAAACAACATTTAACTTGGCACCGGTTCCTATTGACGTTTTAATGCAAAACATCTACGACAGGTTTGCATATGAAGTAAAACAAAAAGGCTTGTATTTTACGCTTAACAATGTAAGCTCATTTAGCGATGACACAATCAATGGTAAGGCGGTCAATCAAAAAACCCCGCGGGTTTATATTGATGTCGGCCGCATCGACCAAGTTTTTACAAACCTAATTGGCAATGCTTTAAAGCATACGGTAACCGGGGGCACAATTAAAATAGGTTATACAACAACCCCGGGACAAAAAGAAGTTGCAATAAACGTTTCCGATACCGGTTTGGGCATTAGTGCCCAAGATATCCCCCGCGTTTTCGACCGGTTTTACAAAGCATCTAAATCCAGAAATTCGGCAATCGGCGGCAGCGGGTTGGGACTGGCCATATGCAAAGAACTTGTCAAACAACACGGCGGGCGAATTTGGATAGAAAGTAACCCCGGTAAAGGAACCGCTGTGTTTTTCAGTCTGCCTATAAACCAGTCATAGACTTCTGTAGCGGCTTAATGTTAGTATAAAAATATATTATTTAGTTTCTCCTGAAAAAATCTTGGTAAGGGGTTTGGTGTTTTTCAGGGGGAACTATTTAACAGAATTGGAGGGGCTGATTAAATGCAAAAAGTGCTTATAATGCCGTGCCTGGACATGAAGGAAGGACGAGTAGTCAAGGGCGTCCATTTTGTTGATTTAAGAGATGCCGGAGACCCGGTGGAGTGCGCCAGGATATATTGTAAAAGCGGAGCGGATGAGCTGGCCTTTTTAGATATTACCGCCACCATTGAAAAAAGGGGTACCACCCTGAACGCCGTCCGCAGGGTAGCCGAGGTGACTACAGTTCCATTTACCGTGGGCGGTGGTATTGGTTCCTTAACCGATGCCGATGCGGTTTTAAATGCGGGTGCCGACCGCGTTTCCATGAGCAGTGCCGCTTTTCGCAACCCGAATTTAATAGACCAGGCAGCCGCAAGATTTGGTTCGGAAAAAATTGTGGTAGCCATTGACGTGGATAGGAACCCGGCTCTTCCCTCGGGTTACGAGGTGTATGTTGATGGCGGGAATACCGCTACCGGCAAGGACGCCGTGGAATGGGCCCGGGAAACCGAAGCCAGAGGGGCGGGGATCATCCTTCCCACTAGCAAGGCTCGCGACGGAGCCAAAACGGGTTATGACCTACCTCTAATCAAGGCTATTAAGGAAACCGTCAAGGTCCCGGTGGTGGCTTCGGGGGGTGCCGGTAGCATGGAACACTTTTTAGAGGCGGCCAAAGAGGGTCAAGCAGACATATTGCTGGCCGCATCGGTTTTCCACTTCGGAGAAATAAACATCCGGGAATTAAAACAATATTTAAGGGAAAACGGCTTTGCTACTAACCAGTAGTTACTCCCCAAAATAAAAAAGCGCGCTCGTTAAAGTTCCCCTACACGCGCTTTTTAGTGGTTTTTCTTTGATCATCTAGACATAACACTTTAGTGGCTGCCAAGTTAGGACTGCTGATTAGGCGGGTACCATATCCTTTTGATTTTGCCGAATCCAGTGGCGGTGCTGGGCAATGGCCTCAATGAATTTTTGGCTGAAATAGCCCATGTCCGCAGCATTACGGATAGTCACCACCCCCATTTCATTGACCAATTCTGCAAAAGTCTCTGTTGTGGCCAACGCCGCACCTCGAATTTGGGAGGCTGCCAGCAGGTCAACCCCCTCGTTGGTGGCCCCAATCGCCTTGGCGTGCTTGAAGGCCTCGTTGACAAAGTGCAGAGCGTCTCCATGGGTCAGCAGAGTGTCCACGCATTGCCGGCCTCCGGTGACGTATACCGCGTCATACATAATTGACCCGGCGCTGAAGTAGTTTTTGTTAACTTCCAACTGCCGGCCATCAACGCTAGTCAGCAGGCCCTGGTTCTTGCTGATAATTTCGGCATGCACCCCGGTGCCTTTCAAAGCCTCCATCACCTGCGTCACCTCGGGGAAATTAAACCCGTTCTCCATTAAAATGGCTACCTTCCTGGTTCGCGCTTCCTTGATGGTATTTTCCTGGCTAACAGCCGGCGAAGTAGCGGTAACACCTGTCCCGCCAGGGTTTGCAGGCGGGGTGGCGCCGATGCCACCAGCGATTTGGACCGCCAGTTGGCCGTCTACGTTGTTGAACATATCCACTACCCGCTGTTTAATCTGCTTGTCCATCACCCCGCCCACCTCGAAGTGGAAAGCGTCAATGATGTGCTGTTTCTCCGCCACCGACATACTGTTCCAAAAAAGAGTGGCCTGCCGATAGTGATCATTAAAACTGTCGCTACGCTGGCGAATCTTTTGGCCATCCACTTTTTCGGCATAGTGAACGTAGCCGCCTTCGGCGTCACTAGCGGGCTGTGGCGTATTACCCTGCAGGGAGTTCGGGAAATAGCTGACCCTGCCGCGGTCGATGGTCATGCGGTGGTAGCCGTCGCGCTGGTTATTGTGCACCGGGGCCAGGGGCCGGTTAATAGGTATTTCATGGAAGTTTGGCCCGCCCAGGCGGATGAGCTGGGTATCCAAGTAGGAAAAAAGCCGCCCTTGCAGCAGGGGATCGTTGGTAAAATCAATGCCGGGCACTACGTGGCCCGGATGGAAAGCAACTTGCTCGGTCTCGGCAAAGAAGTTATCCACGTTGCGATTCAAGGTCATCTTGCCAATTCTTTTAACGGGTATAAGTTCCTCGGGCCAGAACTTGGTGGGATCCAATATATCGAAGTCAAACTTGAACTCGTCTGCTTCGTCGAGTATCTGCACACCCAGTTCGTACTCGGGATAGTCACCTTTGTTGATAGCATCCCACAGGTCGCGCCGGTGGTAGTCGGGGTCCTTACCGGCCAATTTCTGAGCCTCGTCCCAGACCAGGGAATGCACGCCCAGCATTGGTTTCCAGTGCAGTTTCACGAAACGCGCCTTGCCCCGGGCATTGACAAACCGGAAGGTGTTAACGCCGAACCCTTCCATCATGCGAAAGCTTCGTGGGATGGCCCGATCTGAGAGCAGCCACATAATCATATGCGTAATCTCCGGTAGGCTCACTACGAAGTCCCAAAAGGTGTCATGGGCCGCGGAAGCCTGGGGTATCTCGTTGTGCGGTTCCGGCTTAATGGAATGAACCATGTCTGGGAATTTGATGGCGTCTTGAATAAAGAACACCGGGATGTTGTTGGCCACCAAGTCGTAGTTGCCTTCGGCAGTGAAAAACTTGGTGGCAAAACCACGCACATCGCGTACGGTATCCGCCGAGCCGCGTGAGCCCACTACGGTGGAAAAACGCACGAAAACCGGGGTTTTAACCGCCGGGTCTTGCAGAAACTTAGCCTTGGTAAACTCGGTCAGCGGCTCGTAAACCTGGAAATAACCGTGGGCGCCAAACCCACGTGCATGAACAACGCGCTCCGGTATCCGCTCATGGTCAAAGTGAGTTAGTTTCTCCCGGAAATGAAAGTCTTCCATCAAGGTCGGCCCCCGGTTGCCCGCTTTTAGCGAATCGTCCGTGCTGGAGACGCGTAAACCTTGATTGGTGGTTAGCTTTTCGCCGTCGTGTTCGGCACGGAAGTGTTCCAACTGCTTGCCCTTGCTGTGTTCCTCTATGGCAGCCTCTTGTTGATGATCTGTGTCCATTTTACCCACCCTTTCCATGCATAATTCGAAAGTTAAATTAGTGTCCCTATAGACAAGATGTTCTATACCGTAATTGGGATGTGGAAAATAAAAAAACCCGTAAGCCTTAACAGACGAAGGGCTACGAGTTTTTTATTACATGAAGTTAACTCAGAAAGTGGTACAGCGTTATGTTGATTTTATTTTAGCAAAGCTTGATAGGCCTCAGCCATCCGCACAGCGGTGGCCGTGGCACTGATTTGCTTGGCTGACTCTCTAGCCTGGTTGCTCAAACGGTCTCTTAAATCATCATTTTGAAGAACAAATAAGGATTTTTCCGCTAGGGCCGCAGCCGATGGGGGGGTTAGGAAACCGTCATATCCTTCATTGACCATTTCTGCAATTCCATTTGCCCCCACCGCCACAACCGGAAGACCTACCGCCTGGGCCTCACTAACGATAATGCCTTGGGTTTCCGTAGTGGCAGCATAAATGAACAGATCAGCTCCGGCATAGTAATTAGTTAGGGCCTGACGGGATAGGGGGCGACCGATAATCGTAACCCGTGATTCAAGTCCCATATTGACTGTCATGGCCCGCAGCTCTTCTTCGTAGGGGCCTATACCCACCAGGAACAGGCGTGAAGCCGGGCGGGTCTGGCTAATCATGCGGAAGGCTTCCAAAATCATATCCAGGTTTTTTTCTTTGCCAAATCTGGCCACACAAAGTAATACTTGTTCTTCTGCTCCAATCTTATATTCTCGACGCAGCCATCCGGTATCAGGGTTGGCGAACTCATCCAGCTTAAGGCCGGTAGGGATAGCCTGTATGGGTGCATTAATACCGAGCTGCCGTAGTCGCTCTGCCACCACATTAGTGGGGGTAATTACCAGGTTACATTTATTGCAAAACTTGCGCACAAAACTTAACACTAGACGTCGGGCCAGGCCCGGAAATAGAGGTACATAATGCACATAGAGGTGGTACAAGGTGTGATGGGTAAAAACTAAGGGCAGGCTGTGACGCCTGGCCGCACGCGCTCCCACGTTCCCCAAGAGAAACGGGGATTGACAGTGAACCAGATCGATTTTCAAGTCTCGAAGTAATTTACCGGCCGCCGGTGCAAAAGGCAGGGCCAGAGAAAAATCTTTATTGGTGGGGGCGGTTATAGACGGAAATCGGAATACCCCCTCTTCCTCCTTTTGCTGATGGTAAGAAGGGGCAAAAATATAAACGTTATGCCCTAGTTGCTGAAGCTCATGCCTAAATAATTCAATAGAGCGGACAACTCCGCTAACGTAGGGGTAATAACTATCGGAAAACATGGCAATATTCACCTAAACACTCCTATATATTTCGCTAATTTTAATCTATAAAAAAAGTAAGTAACATAAATATTCAACCTCGGCGTAAAAAACACCTGCCTTTTTAGGTTGGCAATTCAGCCCGGGGGCTTTAATTCCGACAGGCCTAGCTCTACCCATATTGATTGGAATTTTCCATATACTCCTTTTGGGTAAAGATATCGGCAGGAAAGGTTGTTTCAAAATAGATTAATCAACCACTAACCAAGCTTTTTTTAGAACCCTGGGCAAATAGTACCCACTTTCAACCTTAGACTGAACAGTTACGTCTGCTCTTTAAATTGATCCCGAATAAAAACAAGGGGGAAATTGGCAACTAAAATTAGCACCGATATAAAATAAAAAATTGTTGTTACTCCCAACATGTCAGCGATAATGCCACAGGTTACGGGAGTACCCCCCATTTCCCTAGGAGTTATTTCCGTGATCCAGGCAAGGACTACCGGCGCAAAGAATATAGGAAAAAACCAAATAATGGGTCTAAGATCGAGGTGTGGGTTATGAAAAATGGTATAACAATTTTATTGCTCCCCCCCAAAACATCCTAATACCCTGTTCCTCCCAAAAATCTCGCATACTCACTTTGCTGGTTTTGAACTTCCTTAATTTGGCCCTGGCTTAACCATTTGGCTAAATCAAGTTTCTCAATATTGTATCGCCCCCGGATAAACTCAGGTTTTTTAAGAAGGGGAACTGTAGCATCTATAGCCACCCCCCCGGGGAAAGGCCGTCCTGCTTCTATAGGAAACATACCGAAACCCCTAGATCCCTTAGGACCGCGGAAAACACCGTTTTCCGGATCAACCCGTGTATTCAACGCCCATAGAAGGTCATCTGCGGAATATATGTTCACATCCTCATCAACAATAATAGCAGTAGGTAAGCCTGTAGAAGCTGACAAAGCACTTAAAAGTATATCCTTTTGGAAGCCTTCATCTAAAGGCCTCCTCTTCTTGACCTGAAAAACAATGCCGCCAAAACAACCGAAGCTGATTGGAATGTTTACGTCTACCACCAGGCCTGGGTTAATCCGCTGGGCCATCTCATAGAAACAGGCCTCACGGGTACTGTTTATAATATAATCGTGACCAATGCTATGTGCTAGGGGAGCATAAAAGATGGGTCCATCGCCCCGGTGGGTTACTGCCGTCGCCTTAAATTTATATACGGTGCGCGCCTTTCCCATATAGCCAGTCCATTCGGGGAAAAATGGTGCTACATCGTCCTTGTTTAGCCTTTCAGCTTCCTCGCTTTCATAGACACGCTCAGGCATCCAGTACCCCTCAATAACCCACTCAGCCTCGGCTACGGCATACGCATCCACGGTTACGGCTTTTACCAAGTCTACAGGAAACCCCTGCAGGCCGCCAGCAATAGCTACTTCATCCGTGCCCAATGGCACAACAGTTCGAAGGTAACTACCTCCCGCCGCCATAGTAACCGCCGGTGGTGTTCCAATGTTAATGGTCATGGGTATTTCCTGTTTACGGGCTTCGATATAGCGAATAAGACCGGCGTGACTGGCGGGATTGGCCGCCACTGAAGCCCAGTCCGGACCGCGAAAATGCATTCTTTTAATGGAAAGTTCCCGACCACCCCTGGCATATTCCCCGCTGATTAAAATGGCTCCCCCACTAATCATCCTTCCGGGATCAAAAGATGAATATTGCAAAGCCGGGAGGATCTTTAGCACATCTAATTCTTTGGTAATCGCCACCTCCTGGCATGGGGCTTTATCTACCAAACGTGGAGAGACAGGTTTTTTAATAGCTTCCAAGCATTTAAACTTGAAATCATTTGGTTCCTTTACGCCAAACAAACGGGCCAACCGCTCCCGGCGGGCAAAAATGTTTCCGACATGTCTCACTCCGGGATACCCCTTAATGTTTTCAAAAAGCAGTACCGGACCATTATCCAAGCTCTTCTGACATGCAGCTATCTCAAGATAGGGATCTGCCTCTGCAGTCAGCCGTAACACATCCCCCGCCGCATCAAGATCTTCTAATGTGGTACGCAGATTCTTTAACTTAGTATTCATGCTTTACAAAACACCTCTTTATTTTTTCATTCTTCAAGGCAATAAGGAAGATTATTAATTAACTTTGGTTATATAAAAATGTTGTTCCCCAGTTTGCTGAGCGCAAAAATAAAAGGACCATTTTTAGATCCTTTTCTCTGAACGTTGGGTGTTAAAGTTTCTCTACTCAATATTATTTAGTATCCCAATAGCATTTTTAGAATAGATAGACTCTTTTTCTACAGCAGGAATATCTAGCTTTTCAATACTTTCGATTACTTTCCCCACATCACCAATTACATGGGGGTAGTCAGTACCCAATAAAATTTTGTCAATTCCTACACTGTTATACGCACACATTAAAGCAGGGCCATGTAACGAAACAACATCGTAGTACAAGCGCTTCAAGATTTCAACGGGTGATGATTGTATACGACTTCTGCATTCAGGGTAAGCACGCCACCCAATTTCCCACCGTCCGAACAAATAAGGAACAGCACCTCCCAAGTGAGGGAGAATAAATTTAATATTAGAATAACGCTCTAAAAAACCGCTAAATAACATTCTTGCTACAGTAGTAGTTGTATCAAATACAAAACCCACTAGCGGAGCCAACCCAAAATCATCCATTTGTTCAACGCCTGGCGGACTCATGGGATGAAGAAGAATAGTGGCGCCTAGTTTATTAGCATGCTCAAAAAAAGGTGAAAATTTTGGAGCATCAAGATACTCGCCAAGAACATTAGTTCCTAACACTAACCCATTCATTTTAAGCTTTATAAGAGCTCGCTCCATTTCATCTATTGCATGATTTGTATGTGGCAAAGGAACACTTGCCAAACACCAGAACCTATTAGGGTACCTGTTTCTAAGTTGTACATAATAATCATTCGACATAATGGCCAGTTCCCGGGCTAAACCTACATCATTAAAATAAGCATTAGGAATAGAAAGTGAAAGGACCTGGACGTTAATACCATTTCTATCCATTTCCCTAAGCCTAATATTTATATCTACCATTTGCTCTGTAAGAGTAACTACTCTACTACCTTTATCGGCAATAATTTTATTGCCTTCGGAATCAACTCCGATAGTAAAAACTCTAGCACTTTCTAATTGGTTAAGGTAATTCGGTGGGTAAAGGTGGTTATGAATATCAATTTTCACTCAAACAACCTCCTATTTCCATTTTAGAATTTATCCAATAATTATGTAGTGCTAAATTAATATCCACCCCCCTTGCTTTGTAAGTGCATATTGGGTTAGTTTCATAACGCCAAAAAGTTAAACATAAAATGCTATCCACAGACCACAGGATATTTTTACTCAATTTAAAGTAACAATTATATTTTTAATATAATTTTTTTAAATGCTCTTCTTGCCCAACACAAACTTTTTTTCTGCTTGCTATTAACTGAGTGATAAACATCGAAAAAGCGATAATCAGCCCCAAAGTGCTACTAAACCAACCAGGAGCAAACATGGCAATTGCACCAACTAAAAAGATAATTCTTTCTAGCCAATGTAGTTTCCTTAGAAGATAACCTTCGATACTAGCTGCTAGCATTACAATAGCCAACACTCCATCAAATATCGCTTTAACAACTTCCACTGGAGTGCCAATCATTAATAGATGCGAATTATATATAAAAATAAAAGGTACAATAAAACCGGCTATTGCAAGTTTGCAAGCACTGAAGGCTATTCTCATAGCTGGTGCCCCAGCTATGGAGCTTGCAGCGTAGACCGCCAACGCTACCGGTGGTGTAATAAATGAAAGAATACCATAGTAAAGAATAAACAGGTGAGCAGCTAAAGGTTCTACTCCCAGTTCACACATTGCAGGAGCTACTAAAACCGCCAGTAAAATATAGCAAGCTACCGAAGGCATACCCATACCCAAGATTAGGCTGGTTATTGCCGAAAATATACCCAACACCAATAGATTCCCACCGGCTGCTTTTGTTAAGAAAAACGAAAGAGAAAACCCAAGCCCGGTATAAGAAATCAAGCCCACTACCAGTCCAGCTGCAGCACAAATAACTGTCACCTCAAACACTGCGCGACTAGTACTTTGCAGGATGTCATTAATAAGCTTCCAACTTAAAATTTTCCTAATTTCCTTTTTAAAAATGGCTACAATAAATAAACATAATGTAGAATAAAATGCTGCTATTTGAGGACTCATGCGAAGAAAAAATAGGAAATAAACTAAAAACAAAATAGGGATAAAAAAGTGCCAACCCTCCATTATTGTCTGTTTAATATCCGGTAATTCCTCTCGTAAACGCCCATTAAGTCCTCGCCGCGCAGCACGAAAATCGATCTGTAAATATAAACCTAAATAATACAAAAGAGCGGGCACCAAAGCAGCAATAACTACCGTAGCATAAGATACCCCTAAAAAATCAGCCATGACAAAGGCAACCGCGCCCATAATAGGTGGTAAAATAATACCGCCTGTGGAAGCCACAGACTCCACCGCGCCAGCAAATTCCGGTCTAAACCCGGTTTTTTTCATCATTGGGATTGTTATCATACCGGTACTTGCCACGTTAGCTACAGCGCTGCCGGAAATGGAACCAAAAAAAGAACTCGCTAAAACGGCTACTTTTGCTGGACCTCCTCTGTATCTACCCATGCATGCCTGAGATAATTGCATTAAAAAATTTCCTCCCCCGGTATGGATAAGCACCTGCCCAAAAAGGATAAAGGGAAACACAATTAGCGCCGTAACCCGGAGAGGTGTTCCCAGAAAAAAATCATCGCCAAGATATAGCATAGTGATCAGTCTTGACCAGCTACTAGGTTTAATTTCTAGCATCCCTGAAAAAAGGTAACCAAATCGGGCATATAAAATGAACATGATAATTATAACTATTATCGGCCAACCCGCTAGCCGCCGCACAGCTTCAAAAATTAGTAAGACAGCTAACGCGCCTAAAACAACCTTTAATGGACTTGGTAAACCTATAGTAAATAATAATTCAGGGTAAAAGAAAGCCACGTAGAAACCAACTATCATAGCTAAACCCGCTAAAATAAAATCATACAATTCAGGATTACAATCCTGCTCATCACCCTTTTTTCGAGAAGCCGGTATCTTGAGAAAAACGATTGCAGAAACCAATGCCCAGAAGATTGCTAAATATTGTTGGTTAAATAGTGTTTTACCTGTAAGCAATATTGGAATATCTAAAATGAAAATTAGAGCGCATATAGGAATAATTATCCCCAGAAAACCCGTTATAGATTTTGTTGTTATAGGTTTTGTTAGACTAAGCAATTGTTAACCCTCACTTTCCTCTCGTGGGAATATATCACAAAAATGCGCCGGTAAGTAATTAAGGGATGCCAACCGGCTTCCCTTAATTTAGTTTTTTATTAGATTAGTTTTTCTTTTGATTAAGAAGCTTTTGTTGCAAATTTTCCATTTCCTGGTCCCAAACTCCAGCTTCCTTGTAAAATTTAATGGCCCCAGGGTGATATGGTATAACAGCCTGTGTTGTAATATATTTGTCATTCGTCCAATCTTCTAACACAGGGTGAACTTTGGCCATATCCTTATCGTGTTCCCAGATACACTTAACTAGCTGATATGCCGTCTCCTCGGATAGATCCCCACGTCCGACAAGGTAAATATCCCATCCCATTAAATATGTGGGGTCATCAATTATACCAACTTTATTAGGACCGGGTTTAACTTCAACAATGAAACCGTAGGGGTAATACCTTTGCATACGTTCTACGGCTTCAGGTGATGGATCACAAGAAAGTAAACGAGCCCCTTTTCCAGAATCTAATTCAGTAATAATCCCCATACCTATAATAGCTGAGCCTGCAGCATCAATCCGACCGTCTATTATACTCTGTATTCCTTGAGATACACCAGGAACAGTCACCATTTGCACATCTTCCGGAGTTAATCCCTGATTAGCCAGTAAAGCCATCCCCTGAGCAGTTACACCTTTACTGTTAGCGTATTCTCCTGCGTATTTTTTACCTACAAGATCCTTACCCGTTTTTATACCACTGTCTTCCGAAACAAGTATTCCGTTAAGTCCAGGAGAGCCACATGCCAGTAATGTGATATCCGCTCCCTTTTTCCCTACTATTTTTTCGTATTCTTCTTGACCTAAGTAAGCCATACTTGCATCATAGCTATTAATGATTGCTGTATCTATCTCTCCATTTTCCGCCATAGGGATCCAAACACTATGCCCTGAAACAGGATTAACTTTTAACTCGCAGGGTAAGTATTTGCCCCAAATTGCGGCTATACCCGAACCAATATTATTAAACATACTGCCAAGCGGATTGGTTGCCATGGCAAGCACTGACGGCAATTCATTATTATCCTTTGCCTTTTCTTCCCCAGCTGGCTTCGTGCTGTTTTCTGTAGTATTTTGTGAGGAGGCACATCCTACAGCAAGTATCAAAATAAACAATAATGCAATTGCAATACATAACTTACGCAATTTACAAGTCATTTTTTACTCCTCCTATTTTCAAAAATAGCCTCTCGGCATTCGCCGAGTTAGATGGCACAAGGCTTTGCTTGAACCATCGATATTGATTTCCTCCTACTTTTAGTAGGGGGATTTTCATTTTAATGATCATCCAACTGAAATTAGCAGCGAAAAATTTGTTGTAAACCTGTCGAAAACACTTGACATATACAAAACACCCCAATAATCGCGACGGAAGGTTTTTTCTCCTTTACTACAAGATTTGGGGTGATTTGCTCTGAAGCCTGTCGTTAAACTTGGCATTTTAGGCCGTCCAACCATTTTCGGAATATTATTTAATTAAAATCATAATTTTTGAAATACAATGCAAAAACATTAGATAATGACTAAATGTTACAAACTACCTTATCTTAAGAACATTCCGACCAACGAGTTGTAGGGATTATATAAACCTGAGTTCAATGTTGCGGTTATGGATAATCAGTAGTATCAATATTGAATCTTTAAAATTGAATCTTTAAAAAATCTTGAATAGAGGTTCAATGCATCAAAAATTCGCCTTAAAATTAGTTCATTTAAGCAAGTTGAACTACCACCAGCAGGCTAAAGCTGTAGCATACCAAACTCAGCTTTTACAAGCTAAATGTTTTATAAATTGATACCTATCATTAGCTACATATTGCAAATTGCGCAAATCTTGATCATCAAAATGTGCAAAACGCCGAGCTAACTTCACAAAATCAGTT
>JAENYQ010000158.1 GCA_016841675.1 Desulfotomaculum sp. | reverse complement strand
GGATCCTGTCATTCTGAGCGCAGCGAAGAATCTTAAAAGATAAGATCCTTCGCTAACGCTCAGGATGACCCCTAAAAGGTGTTTTACGGATAGTCGAGGATTCCAAACCGTAGGGGCACCCCCCCCTCGCGGGTGCCCGGTTCACCCATACCCCAGCATTGTAAATTCGGGCACCCGTAAGGGGTCCCCTACGACAAACAACCAAAACTACCCCCGAGCCTTTAGTCGTAATAATTCTTTTCGGATACCTAGGTATAAAAATAAAGCAACAATAACAGTTACCACCAGAGTCCAATAGTTATTGCTTAAATTCAATAGATTATAACTGAATGCTGATTCCAGTGCCAGTGAAGGAATTTTACCGATAGCCGTGGCAATAAGAAAATTAACCACTGAAACAGATGTTATGGCCCCCAATAGGTTGATTAACCCGGAGGGAATAAAGGGAGCAACGCGTAAGACAGCAAGAAAATAGACCTGCTTTAACCGGGGTAAATTATTGATAAACTCTGAGAGTTTTAGTTGATCTGTTGGTAGCTTGGCTGCTGTCTTGATCCCCCACCGGTAAAGAATCAGGGAAATTACCGCACCGATTATTTCTCCGGCCCAAGACACCAAGAAGCCGCCATAAATGCCAAAGACAATAACATTTGCCGCGGTTATAAAAATAGAGGGCAGGATACCCAGGATATTGATTAAAACATTAATTAAAATACTGATTAAAATGGCAATGCTTCCTGCGTTGGCAATGACCTCGGCCATTTGATGCGTGTCCCCTGAGCTTATAAACCTAATTAGCTCGGACAAGCCGTAATCCCAAAATAATATGATTGATATGATAATGGTAAACAATAAAAAAAGACGGAACATTGATATATTCAATGAATCAACTCCGCTCTGTCATGAGCTATGAAATGTTGTATTCAATATCCAATACCTCAAATTGGTACCAGCTAAAATCGCCGGTTTTTAATTTCCAAATCACTTCCCCTTTAGACGGCACCATTACACCTTCAAATTCCTTGTAATCTTCCAGGATGATCTGCCATTTTTCCATTGAGTAATGCCCGTCAAAATCCCCGTACCTGGGCGCCACAAAATCGATTACTTCCCCCCGGTCATTAAAACTAAATACTCCTGACGCATTTACTCCTCTGTAGTTCATGGTGGCTCTGGCTGTATTGGCGTCGACTTCTTCCCACGTAATATAACTGCTTAGGGCCGCAGTCGGAATCCATACAGTCTCAGCGAGAAATCTTACCATTGAACCCTGGTCAACTTCTTTGCCCTTGGCATCTGCCACTGTTATTAAGGCTAGCAATTTAATAAGCACGTTTCCCTGGCCATCGTCGTATTTATCCCTTGCCGTCAGGGTTACAAAAGGGGCGGCTTTAACCTTTGCTTTCCATATATAACCAGGTTTTTCTACCGTAAAGTGTTGCTCTGCTTCCAGGGGCATCCACGGGTTTTCTTCTTTCATCCGCATAACCGCTTTTTGCTTTGAACGGGCCGAGGTAATTTTTTCTTTTCCAATCACCTGGGAGTGCTCCAACCATTTTTGCACCGCAGGCGGCAGACCTACCAAATCGGCCTCTTGAATGATTTGACCTGGATTTTCCACGTTGTTGCTTAAGAACTCGCTTACTTCTTTAGCTACTTTCTTCTCAAACAGGCTCTGGGCAATAAATGAAACTGTTAAAAATAAAAAAACAATAATGGCTAAAAGTACAATTATTACTAGTAGCGTCTTAGGCATATTATTTAACCCCCTAGGTCAAAACCCAATTATTACGCCATTCAGAACGAAGTGAAAGATCAAGATCCTTCGCTAACGCTCAGGATGACATCATAATAGGGTTCCAGTTAGTAGGAGCACCCCTCACGGGTACCCGGTTCACCCATACTCCCGTGGTTCCAAAGTTTATTTTCTAAGTAG
Source organism: Desulfotomaculum sp. (assembly GCA_016841675.1). Taxonomy (GTDB): domain Bacteria; phylum Bacillota; class Desulfotomaculia; order Desulfotomaculales; family Desulfallaceae; genus BRH-c8a. The sequence continues at coordinate 378 of JAENYQ010000158.1, read as the reverse complement.
AAAGGCATATGAGTCAAGGGAAAATTTCCTTGACTCAATGTATTATGCGGGTTTTATATGCCAATTATATCTTTACTGCAGTCCCGTATGCAATAATTTCCGCCGCCCCGGTGGTAACAGTGGATGTGCCGAACCGGATGCCGATAATGGCGTTAGCCCCCAGCGGCTCAGCTTCCCGGATCATTTGGGCAAAGTCCCAGGAGAAAGATAAACAGTAACCAAAATCATCATTTGTCATTGCTATGAATACATGAATTCTGTCATCCTGAGCGTAGTGAAGAATCTAAAGAACAGATCCTTCGCTACGCTCTTAGATGACATACTTAACTATTACCATGAATACAGCACGGTAAGTCGTATTCGTTTATCGTGGTGCGG